>NZ_CBDRFA010000015.1:0-125229 GCF_965343085.1 Nocardiopsis synnemataformans
CCCCCCCCCCCCCCCCCCGCCGTTCGGTCTCGTCGGGAAGCGGGTCAGGTGCGGCGCCGGTAGGCCCACACGGCCAGCGGGAAGAAGACCGCGGTGATGATCGCGGCCCACACCACGGTCCACAGCACCGGGCCGGTGGCCTCGCCCGAGCCCAGCATCAGGGCGCGCATGGCGTCCACGACGTGGGTGACCGGGTTGTTGGCGGCCACCACCCGCAGCCAGCTGGGCATGTCGTCGGGGCTGACGAACGCCGAGCTGCTGAAGGTCAGCGGGAACATCAGGATCATCCCGAACGCCTGCACCGCCATGGGAGTGCGCACGATCATGCCGATGAAGGCCGACATCCAGCACAGCGCGAACGCGAACAGCAGCACCAGGGCGGCCGCGACGACCACGCCCACCACACCGCCCTCGGGGCGGAACCCGATGGCCAGGCCCACCACCAGCACCATCACGACGGTGATCGAGTACCGGACCAGGTCGCCGAGGATGGCGCCCGTCAGCGGGGCCGAGCGGGCGATGGGCAGGGACCGGAACCGGTCGAAGATGCCCTTCTCCACGTCCTCGCTGAGGGAGAAGCCGGTGCCCAGCGTGGCGAAGATGACCGACTGGGCGATGATGCCGGGCATCAGGAAGTCGCGGTAGGTCTGCCAGTCGCCCATCATCGCCTGTCCGAAGACGAAGACGAACAGGGTCACGAACATGACCGGCTGCAACATCAGCCCGAAGACCTCTTCGGGGTTGGCCTTGATCTTCAGCACGCTGCGCGAGGCCAGTTGCAGGCCGTTGCGCACGGTGATCAGCGGACTGATCCGCTCCGGGGTGGTCGGCGCGTCCTCCGGCCGCGCCGACGGCGTCCGGGTCGTCACGGCGTTCATGCTCGTGTCCCTTCGTCAACGGACCCCTGCGGGGTCTCCTCCTCGGCGGCGTGCCCGGTCAGGGCGAGGAAGACCTCGTCCAGGCTGGGCTTGCGCAGTGACAGTTCGGCGACGGTCACGCCCTGCTCGTCCAGGCGGCGCACCACCTCGGGCAGGATCCCCGAGTCGGTGACCGGGACGCTGGCGAGCAGCCCGTCGGAGGACACCGGCGTGCTGGTGACCGCCTCGATGATCCTGGTGGCCAGGGACAGCTGCCCGGTCTCGACGGTGCGCACCTCCAGCACCTGGTTGCCCGCCCGGCTCTTGAGTTCCTCGGGTGTGCCCTCGCTGATCACCCGGCCGTGGTCGAGCACCATGAGGTCGTCGGCCAACTGGTCGGCCTCCTCCAGGTACTGGGTGGTGAGCAGGACGGTCACACCGTCGTCGACCAGACCGCGCACCACGTCCCACAGCCCGTTGCGGCTGTGCGGGTCCAGGCCGGTGGTCGGCTCGTCCAGGTACAGCAGCGACGGGCGGCCGACCAGGCTCGCGGCCAGGTCCAGCCGTCGGCGCATGCCGCCCGAGTAGGTCTTGGCGGGGCGGTCGGCGGCGTCGGCGAGCTCGAAGCGCTCCATCAGCTCGGCCGAGCGCGCCCGCGCCCCGGCCCGGTCGAAGCCCAGCAACCGGGCGATGAGCACGAGGTTCTGGGTTCCGGTCAGGTCGGCGTCGACCGCCGCGTACTGGCCGGTCAGCCCGATCAAGCGGCGCACCTCGTGGGGTTGGCGCGCCACGTCGAAGCCGCCCACCTCGGCGCGCCCCTCGTCGGGGCGCAGCAGGGTCGCCAGGATGCGCACCGTCGTGGTCTTCCCGGAGCCGTTGGGTCCCAGGACGCCCAGCACGGCCCCCGTCCTGGCCCTCAGGTCCACGCCGTCCAGGGCCCGTTTGCCCTTGAACTGCTTGACCAGGCCTTCCGCGCGGATGGCGTCAGTCATCTCTCCTCCATGTGTCAACGTCTGCTGTCAAGTCTGACCAACCGGTCTGACAGAACGCTGACAGCGCCCAACGGAGAAACCCCGAGGAAACGGGCGCCGGTGTCAGCGCGTGTCAGGACGGGCGCCCCGTCGGCGACCCGCTGGGAGGGTGGCGCCGCCGTCGCGTACGCGGCCCCGCGGCGGAGGGGCGGGCGGAGGGCGAGGCCCTAGACTCGTGCGCGTGATGGACACCCCCGCAACCCCTGGCCCCCAGGAGCCGCCGCGACCGTCCGGGCCCGAAGCGGTCGTGCGGCTGCGCCCGCCGCTGCGCCGCGTGAGCGGTCGGGCGATCGGCGTGTGGACCCTGCGCCTGCTGTTCGCCAGCGTGGTCCTCCTGCTCCTGCTGTCGGCGGCCGCCTGGGCGGTCTCGTCGCTGGGCTGGACGTGGATCCCGCCGTGGGCACGGGACAACGCCTGGCTGCTGCCGGTCGTCTACGCGGTCTACGCCCTGGTCAGGATCGCCGTCGTCCCCTCCTGGAGGTACCGGGTGCACCGCTGGGAGGTGGCGGGGGACGTCATCTACACCCGGGCGGGCTGGGTCAGCCGCTCCTGGCAGCTGGTTCCGGTCAACCGCCTACAGACGGTCGACCACACACAGGGGTGGCTGGAGCGCGTGTTCGGCGTGGCGACGCTGGAGGTGCAGACCGCCTCCTACGCCGGGTCGTCCAGGATCGAGGGGCTGGACGCCGAGGAGGCGCGCCTCCTGAGCGAGGAACTGGCGGTGCGCGCCGGCGCGCTGCGGGACGACGCGACCTGATGGACGGACACGGCGAACACCACGGCCCGCCGGACCCGGCCGTCCCCGACGACCACGGCGGCTGGGTCGCTCCCGGAAGCAGCCCCGCGCCGTCGGACCGGGGAACCGGGGAGACCGCGGACCGGAGCCCGAACGCCGACTCCCACACGCCCCGGAGCCCCGGCGCCCACGAGTCCTGGGGCCCCGACTCCGAGACGCCCCCGGACTCCGGCGCCCACGCGCCCTGGAGCCCCGGCGCCCACGCGCCCGGGGACGCCGGGGAGGACCGCCCGGAGGGCCCCCGCGACTGGTGGGGCGGGCAGGACGGTGACGGCAAGGAGCTCTTCGGCGTCGAGCGCGCCCGCCGCCTCAGTCCCCGCAGCGTGGTCGTGGGCCCCATCAACCAGCTCAGGGGCCTCCTGGTGCCGATCGCCGCCGGGCTGGTGCTCGGCGGGTTCAACGCCTGGGTGCTCGCCGCCACGGGAGCGACCGTCGTGGCCCTGCTCGTGGGCGGGTTCGTCACCTGGCGCACCACCCGTTACGAGGTCGCCGGGGACCGGCTGGAGATCCGCCGGGGTCTGCTCCGCCGCTCCCAGCGCACCATCCCGCTGGAGCGGGTGCGCGGTGTGGACGTCACCAGCACCCTGCTGCACCGGCTGCTGGGCGTGGCCGTGGTCCGCGTCGAGGCCGCCGCGGGCTCCGCGGGCGCCACCGAGGACGGCAAGCTCGACGCCGTGTCGGCGGGTGAGGCCGACCGTCTGCGCCGGGTGCTGCTGCACCGCAGGGCGGTGCTCACCGGCCGCGGGGCCGTCGCGTCGCACGCCGCGCCAGGCGAACCCGGCGCGGAGGAAGGCGCCCCGGGGCCCGGGGAGGCGCCCGGCGTCCCCGGGGACGCCGACACCGTCACCCACTTCGCCATGCCCCGCTCGTGGTACCTGTACGGGGCGCTGAGCCTGGGGTACCTGCTCACCCCGTTCGCGGTCCTGGCCACGCTGTTCGGGATGGTCCAGCAGACCGCCGGGGAACTGGCCACCGACTACCTCGTGGACTGGGTGACCACCTCCGACCACAGCCTGATCCTGCTGTCCGTGGCCCTCTTCGCGGGTGCGCTGGTGCTGCTGATGCCGGTGTTCGCCGTGGTCTCCTACGCGCTCACCCACTGGGGCTTCACCCTCGGGGAACGGGACGGCTCCCTGGTCGCCGAGCGGGGGCTGCTCACCCGGCGCAGCGTGACGCTGGAGAAGCGCCGCATCCGCGGGTACGAACTCCTGGACAACCCCCTCGAACGCCTGCGCGGGGCGGTGCGCCTGCGCGCCATCGTCACCGGGCTGGGCGACGCCGCCAACCGCGCGGTACTGCTGCCCATCGGGCCCCGCGCGGTGGTCGAGGACGTCGTCGACCGCGCGCTGGCCCGGTACCGGGGCGGCCTGAACCGGCATCCGCGTGCCGCCCTGTACCGCCGCCTGACCCGCTCCTCGGGGCCGTTCGTGCTGTTCCTGGCGGTCGCCCTGGCCGTGGACGCGTCGTGGCTGGCCTGGGCGGCCGGAGCCCTGGCGGTGCTGGGCGTGCCCCTGGGCGTGGACCGGTACCGCTCCCTGGGCCACGGCCACGACGGCGAGCGGGTGAGCGTGCGCTCGGGTTCGCTGCGCCGCTCCCAGGCGACGGTGGAGTACTCGGCGGTGATCGGCTGGACCTGGACCCAGACCCTCTTCCAGCTCCCGTCCTCGCTGGCCGACCTCCAGGTCACCGTCGGCGCGGGCGCGGGCGGCTACACCGCGCAGGACGCGTCGTTCGAGGACTCGGTGGCCTTCGCCGCCCGGGTCACCCCCGAGATGGTGCGCCCGTTCCTGGTCGGCCCGGAGGACGCGGAGCCGGACGGCGGGGACGGGGCCGCGCGGCGGGGCCCGCGCGGACCGGAGCACACGTGAGGGAGGGGTCGGCCGCACCGTGCGGCCGACCCCTCCCCGTGGGCGCTCCCTACTCGTCCTTCTTGGAGCCGAACATGATCTCGTCCCACGACGGGACCGAGGCGCGTCGGCCGCGGCCCTTGCGCTTGGCCGCGGCGGGCCCGCTGTTGGCGGCGGCAGGGACCGCGGCCGCGGGCGGCTGCTCGGCGGCGCGGCGCGGGGCGCCGTTGTCGTTGAGGTCGATGGTGGCGCGGCGGCGGCGCGGGGCCGGACGCTGCTGGGCGGGGTTCTCCGCGGCGGGCGGGGCGGCCTCGGGCTCGACCGGCCTGGCGGGACGGGCCTCCAGCCAGTCCGCCTGCCGCTCGGGGCGGCGGCGCTCCTCGGCCGCGGGCTCGTCGTAGGCGGCCGGTTCCGCCCTCCGCTCGGGACGGCGGCGCTCACGCGCCGGGGACTCGTCGCGGGCGGCGGTCTCCGGCCACCGTTCGGGCTCGGCCCACCGTTCGGGCTCGGACCGGCGCTCGGACTCGTGCCACCGCTCGTTCTCAGGCCACCGTTCGGCCTCCGTCCGCCGCTCGGGCTCGGCCTCGCGCTCGGATCCGGGCCACCGCTCGGGCTCGGCCCGCGGGGCGGGCCGCTCGGCGGGCCGCTCCTGACGCGGTCGCTCGTACCGCTCCGCCTGCGGCTCCGGATACCGGTCCCACTCCGGTGACCGGTGTCCGGCGGTCCGCTCGCGCTCGGCGGGCCGCTCCGGGGCCCGCTCCCGCTCGGCGGGACGGCGTTCGGCGGGGTGGTGCTCGGCGGCGGCCGGACGCGCGGGCGGAGCCGAGCGCAGCGGCTCGTTCCGGTGCGCGGCGGAGGACGGACGCAGGGGCGCGGGGCGTTCGCGCTCGGGGAACGGCTGGGACCCGGACCGGGGCAGGTCCGCGGTGGTCTCGGTGCGGCGCGGGGCGAAGGGCGTCACGGTCGCGCCGGGGGAGGACACGGGTTCGGGGTCGGGGGAGGAGAACCGGGCGGCCTCCTCGTCGGCGGGGGCCACGCTGTTGTGTCTGGGCTCGTACAGCCAGTGGGCGACGCGCTCCTCGCCGCCGTGCAGGAAGACGAGCTTGAGCTGCCAGGACCGGTCCTCGCGCTTCCACGAGTCCCACGCCGCGTCACCGGTCTCCAACTGGTGCGCGCCGATCCGCTTGGTGACCAACTCCTCCAGGGAGGGGCCCGGGGCGGCGTCGCCGTGCGCGCGCACGCTCGCGCGCTGGGCCTGCTGGGCGATGTACTCGCGTTCCTGGAGGACGGGGCCCTCGAACCAGCGGACCCGTTCGATCGGGATACCGGAGATCTCGGAGATGGCCTCCGCGGTCTCGCCGGACCGGATACGGGCCTGGATTTCCTTGGGGCGCAACGGATTCTCCACTTCGATCTCGTACTGGCCGAGCCGGGAGAACTGGCCGCGTACTGCGGCGCGGAGGCGGTCGTCGACGGGCAGCGTGAAACGGGTTCCACGGCCGGCGCTGGCGAGCACCAGGTAGGTGCCGTCCTCGCTCACGGCCACGAGGCGAAGCTCGTGCATCGCCCTCCCTTTCGCGTCCCGTCGAGGGCAGGTCCCGCGACCCACCCCCGCGTTCTCCAAGTCTGGTCGGCCGACAACTGTTCGGCCAGTACCGCGCCCGGCATGTCCGAACTGTGTGCCCGCCTCCCGGTCCGCGGCTGTCGCCGCGGTGGGAGCCGCCCCGGGGGTACCCGGGGCCCTCACGGTCGCTTCGTTGCCAATCTTGGCACGCTGACCCTTCCGCGACCGGGAGCGATCGCGGGGGAATGTCGCCGATCCCGCACGAGGGCTCAGCCGTGATGGTATCCCGCGTCTCCCGAATCACCCCAGGTCTGGGAAAAACTCCGATCCCGGACCGTTCCACGGGTACACGGACCCTCCGGGACGCAACTCGACACGCCGATGTGTACCAGAGAGTGATGCTTCTTATTTCATGGCGTTATCGGAAACCTGTCGCCCTTAGCCTGAGTTATCAAGCTATGGGCGAAATGTGAAGTTCGGGGTCTGTGGGGCTGTATGCCCCACCACACGCCCATCCCGCGCTGACAGTTCCCGTCGCGCCCGCGCGCGGCCGACGAAGGGGGGACGACCGGATGGGTCGGACCGCACACCACGAAGACCAGGAAGAAGGGGAGGAGGGCGCCAAGAGGAAGAAGTTCGACCTGAGCGTCTCCCAGGTCGCCGGTGCCGGCGCCGCGACGCTGGCCGCGGCCACCGCGGCCTCCTACCTGAACGTGTACGGCACGGTCATCGGCGCCGCCGGGATGGCCGCGCTCAGCACACTCGTCAGCCCCCTGTTGCAGCACTGGTTCTCGCGCGGAGGCGAGCAGGCCAGGCAGCTGGCCGGACGGACCTCCGGTCACCAGGGCGCCACGGTGGTACCGGACGCCCCGGGGGCGCCGGTGGCGCCGCCGCCCGAGGGCATCTCCGAGACCGCCCTGCTCAGGCAGGTCTCCGGAACCGGGACCCCGCCCCCGTCCCGGGGCGAGGAGGACGCCGACGCCACCCGCACCATGGCCCTGCCCGCGCTGGACGGCCGCACCCGGACACCGGCCGACCCCTGCGCCACCGCGCGGATGCCCGCCGCCGTCCCGTGGCGCCCGGACGCGGACGCGGACGACCCCGACGACCACGACGGCTCCGACGGCGCGACCGGCGTCCGTGAGGACGGCCGGCGGCGCGGCTGGCGCTCCCTGGTCATCCCGGCCACCGCGGTCTTCGTCCTGGTCATGCTGGTCATCCTGTTGTTCGAGCTGTTCACCGGGCGCTCGCTGACCTCCTGGACGCAGGGCTCGGAGGAGCCCAGCGCGCCCACCCTGTTCGGCGGCAGCACCTCCGCGCCCCCGGCCGAGGAGGGCGAGCCCGAGGACCAGGAGACCGGCGACGACACCCCCGACCCCCCGGTCGGGGAGCGGGAGGAGGCCCCCGGCACCGACCAGCCGACCGAGCCCGCGCCCGATACCGGCGCGCCCGAGGACGACGGGACCGGCGACGGCGGCGGCACGGAGGAGGACGCCCCCGACGGCACCGGCGGGACCACCGAGCCCACCGCGCCGCCGGAGGGCGACGGCGGGACCCAGGACCCGGGCGGGCAGACGTCCGGCCCCGGGACCGGCGAACAGGGCGGTGAGGAGGCCGTCCCCGCGCCCCCGCCAGCCGCGCCCCAGACGGGCTGAGCACGCCTCGCGGCGGCCGGGCCCCTCAGCGGTCGAGGACCGCCGGGTCCAGCCGCCGCAGGCGCTCGGGGTCGGCCAGCACGTCGATGACGGCGATCCTGCCGCCCGTGACGGTGAAGCCCATGACGGACACCGCCCGCCCGCGCACGACCACGACCACCCCGGCCGCCCCGTTGACCAGCACGGGCCGGGCGAACGGCGACAGGCCCCCGAAGGTGACGGCCTGACCGGCCACGGCCCGCGCGCCGGTGACCACCCGCGTGTGCCGGGCGCGCGCGGGGCCGCCGTCCGACCCGGCTATTCCAGCACCCGCTCCAGATAGGCGTTGCCGAACCGGCGCCCGGGGTCCACGCGGTCCCGCACCGCCAGGGCCCGGTCCAGCATCGGGTAGACCCCCTCCAGGTACGAGCGGTCGCGGGTGTGCATCTTGCCCCAGTGCGGGCGCCCGCCCACGGAGGTGAACAGCGCCTCCAGATCGGCGAAGTAGGCCTCGTAGGGGGTCCCCCCGTACATGTGCACCGCCACGTAGGCGGTGTCGCGCCCGTAGGCGGTGGACAGCCACACGTCGTCGGCCGGGGCGAAGCGCACCTCCACCGGGAAGCTCACCCGGTGGCCGCCGCGGTCCACGATCGACCCGGCCTCGCACAGCACGTCCGCCAGGTGCTCGGCGGGGATCGCGTACTCCATCTCCACGAACCGCACGTCGCGCACCGAGGCGAACACCCGGTACGAGGCGTCGGTGTAGCTGCGCGCCGACAGCGCGCGCGAGCTGACCCGGTTCACCGCGGGCACCGCGCGGGGGAAGCGGCGGCACACCCGGTTGACGCCCTCGAAGAGCGTGTTGGACAGGAACTCGTCGTCCAGCCACGCCCGGAAGGGCGACAGCGGCCGGGCCGGACCCGCGCTGATGTTGTTGCGCTTGGTGTTGGTGTTGCCGGTGTGCGGAAACCAGAAGAACTCGAAGTGGTCGTTGTCGGCCCGCAGCTCCGGCAGGCGCTCCAGCACCTCCTCCAACCGCATCGGCTCCTCGCGCGCGTGCAGCAGGAAGGCCGGGCGCACCGCCATGGTCAGCGCGGTGACCACGCCGAACGCGCCCAGGCCCACCCGCGCCGCGTGGAACAGCTCCGGCTCCCGCTCGGCCGAGCACTCCACCACCGAACCGTCGGCGAGCACCATCTCCATGCCGACCACCTGGGCGGCCAGCCCGCCCGCGTCCCGGCCGGTGCCGTGGGTGCCGGTCTGCACCGCGCCCGCCATGGTCTGCACGGCGATGTCGCCCATGTTGGCCAGGGCCGTCCCGTGCCCGGCCAGCACGTCGTTGAAGTCGCACAGGGGCAGGCCCGCCTCGACGGTGGCCGTGCCCGCGGCGGGGTCGACCGAGCGCACCCGGGTCAGGGAGGTGGGGGAGAGGAGGAGGCCGTCGGTGACGGCCACGTCGGTGAAGGAGTGACCCGTGCCGACCATGCGGACCCGCAGGTCCTCGGCGGCGGCCGAGGAGACCGCCGCGGCGACCGCCGCGGGGCTCCCCGGAGCCGCCGTGCGCCTGGGGCGGGCCCGGTGGGTGCCCGCCCATGTGTGCCACGTCACATCTGTCATGCGGCGACATTACCGACCGGTCACCCGCGCGGCCAGAGCCGGGTGCCCTCCGCACGCGGCACCCGGAAGCGAGGAGGCCAAGACCACAGGACACGCACCCGGGGGGTCGCGCGAGCGGGTCCGGAGGAGCTGGTTTCATAAGAGCTGTGAGCTACTACGACGCGTTTTTGCTGATCTCCTTCGGCGGCCCGGAGGGGGAGGACGAGGTCATCCCGTTCCTGGAGAACGTCACCCGGGGCCGCAACATCCCCCGTGAACGGCTCGCCGAGGTCGGCGAGCACTACTTCCTCTTCGGCGGTGTCAGCCCGATCAACCAGCAGTGCCGCGACCTGCTCGCCGCGGTCACCGCCGACTTCGCCGCCAACGGGATCGACCTGCCCGTCTACTGGGGCAACCGGTTCTGGGCCCCGATGCTCACCGACACCCTCGCCCGGATGAAGGAGGACGGTGTGCGCCGCATCCTGGCGCTGCCCACCTCCGCGTACTGCAACTGGTCCAGCCGCACCGCCTACGAGGAGGACATCGCCCGCGCCCGCGCCGCGCTGGGCGAGGACGCCCCCGAGGTGGACCTCATCCGGCCCTTCTACGACCACCCCGGGTTCGTCGAGCCGCTGGTCGAGCACACCCGCGCCGCCCTGGACGCCCTGCCCGACGGGCAGCGCGAGGGCGCGCACCTGCTCTTCTCCGCGCACTCCATCCCCACGACGATGGCCGAGGCCAGCGGCGGCCCCGGCCAGGCCTTCGGCCCCGAGGGCGCCTACGGTGCCCAGCTGGCCGAGGTGGCGCGCCTGGTCGCCGGGCGGCTCGACCGCGACCACCCCCACGAGGTCGTCTACCAGAGCCGCAGCGGCCCGCCCAGCCAGTCCTGGCTGGAGCCCGACGTCAACGACCGCATGGAGGAACTGGCCGCCGAGGGCGTGCCCGCCGTGGTCGTGGTCCCGCACGGCTTCGTCTCCGACCACATGGAGGTCAAGTTCGACCTCGACGTGGAGGCCCGCGACACCGCCAAGAAGCTCGGCATCGGCTACGAGCGCGCGCTCAGCCCCGGCACGCACCCCGCGTTCGTGTCCATGGTGACCGACCTGGTCCGCGAGTACGCCGAACGGGCCGAGCCCCGGCGCCTGAGCTCGCTCCCGCGCTGCACCGACTGCTCGTGCCCGGCCTGAGGCGCTGAACCACGCGGTCGACGGGACTCCTGCCGTCGGGGCCGCGGCCGACCCCGGGCACCGGTCGGCGCGGGGTTGTCCACAGGCCCGTGGAAAGGCTTTGTGCGGCGGTCCGCGGCGGGCCATCCTGGAGTGGAGGGTCTCCCGCGGTCCCTCGCGGGACCCGCGCCCCGACCGGACCCGCCGCCCCGGACGTGTGGGAAGGTGAGTAAACGCTGCTGACACCGCCCGCGGGAGGGCGGGGAACCACAGTTGCCCCACGGCCCGCTCGACAGTGTCCGCCCCGACCACACGTCGACGTTCAGGGAGTATGTGTCTTGGTCCGTTCCTGGTATGAACTGCCGGAGTACGTCCGACTTCGCCGCGTCAACGGACTGCGCCTGTCGCCGGACGGAACCCGTCTGGTCGCGCCCGTCAGCGGTATCGCCCCCGACGCCAAGTCCTTCCGCAGCGCCCTGTGGGAGATCGACACCGCCCCCGAGTCCGAGGGCGGGCGCGCCCCCCGGCGCCTCACCCGTTCGGCCAAGGGCGAGGGCGGCGTCGGCTTCCTCCCCGACGGCTCGGTCCTGTTCACCACCGGCCGCCCCGACCCCGAGGCCGAGGCCGACGCCAAGGCCCGGACCGCCCTGTGGCTCCTGCCCGCCGACGGCGGCGAGGCCCGCCAGGTCGCCTCCCGCCCCGGCGGCATCGGCTCCTTCACGGTCGCCCGCGGCTCCGGACTGGTCGCCCTCACCGCCGACACCCTCCCCCGCAGCGAGGACGAGGAGACCGACAGGGAGGCGCGCAGGGCCCGCGAGGAGGCCGGGGTCACCGCCATCCTGCACGAGGCGCTGCCCGTGCGCTCCTGGGACAGCGACATCGGCCCCGGCCACCCCCGCTACCTGGTCGCCGAACCGCCCGCCGACGAGGACTCCCGGCTCGGCGACCCGCGGGACCTGACCCCCGACGCCGGGATGGCGCTCCTGGGAGCGAGCGGTGATCTCACCCCCGACGGCGCCACCCTGGTCACCGAGTGGCAGGTCCCCGTCGGCCGGGGCGCCCGGCGCTGCGACGTCGTCACCGTCGACACCGCCACGGGCCAGCGCCGCACCCTGGCCACCGACCCCGACCACGACTTCGGCGACCCGCTCGTCTCCCCCGACGGCCGCCACGTCCTGCTCGTGCGCAGCTCCCAGGGCGACTACGACGGCGAACCCCGGGACGAGACCGCCTGGCTGGTCGACCTGGCCACCGGACAGGGCCGCGACCTGCTTCCCGACCACGAGCTGTGGCCCCGCGAACTCGCCTGGGCCGCCGACTCCGGCGCGGTGTTCCTCGTCGCCGACCAGGGCGGCCGCCGCCCCGTCTTCCGGATCGACCTGGCCAGCGGCGCGCTCACCCGCCTCACCGGCGACCACGGCGCCTACGGCAACCTCAACCCGTCCCCCGACGGCCGCTACGTCTACGCCCTGCGCGACGCCTGGGACGCCCCGCCGGCGCCCGTGCGCCTGGACGCCGACGCCACCGACGGCCAGCCCGTGCGCCTGCGCACCCCCGGCTCCGAGCTGACCATGCCCGGAACCCTCACCGAGATCGAGGCCACCGCCGACGACGGCACCCCGATCCGCTCCTGGCTGGTGCTGCCCGAGGAGGCCTCGGCCGACTCGCCCGCCCCGCTCATGCTCTGGGTCCACGGCGGCCCCTACATGAGCTTCAACGGCTGGTCCTGGCGCTGGAACCCGTGGCTGCTCGCCGCGCGCGGCTACGCCGTCCTGCTGCCCGACCCCGCCCTGTCCACCGGCTACGGCCAGGACATGCTCCGCCGCGCCTGGGGCAAGTGGGGGCCGCGCACCTTCGCCGACGTCATGGCCGTCACCGACACCGCCGAGGCGCGCGAGGACATCGACGCCGAGCGCACCGCCATGATGGGCGGCTCCTTCGGCGGCTACATGGCCAACTGGATCGCCGGGCACACCGACCGGTTCAGGGCCATCGTCTCCCACGCCTCCCTGTGGGGCCTGGACGGCTTCAACGGCACCACCGACTACCCGCCGGTGTGGGAGCGCGAGTTCGGCACCCCGCTGGAGCGCCCCGAGCGCTACACCCTCAACTCCCCGCACCTGCACGCGGACCGCATCCGCACCCCGATGCTCGTCATCCACGGCGACAAGGACTACCGGGTGCCCATCTCCGAGGGCCTGCGCCTGTGGCGCGACCTGCTGCTGCACGAGGTGGACGCCAAGTTCCTGTACTTCCCGGACGAGAACCACTGGATCCTCACCCCCGGGAACGCCCGGATCTGGTACGAGACGGTCTTCGCCTTCCTCGACCACCACGTGCACGGCAAGGAGTGGAGCAGGCCCGAACTGCTCTGAGCCGCCCACGACCGGCCGGGGCCGCGCCCGCGGCCCCGGCCGGACCCGCGTCCGGGACGCACCCCGGCGCGCGACACCACGCCACGGAGGACAGCCAGTGAGTACCACCCACGCCGCATCCGACCGCGAGAGCCTGCGCGACCTCGCCGTGAGTGTGGCCGCGGAGGCGGGGGAACTCGCCGCCAAGGGGCAGGCGGGCATCACCGTGCTCGACACCAAGTCCAGCCCCACCGACGTCGTCACCGAGATGGACCGGGCCACCGAGGAGCTCATCCGGGCCCGCCTGCTCGCCGCGCGCCCCGACGACGCGTTCCTGGGCGAGGAGGGCGGCGGCGAGGGCGGCACCAGCGGGGTGCGCTGGGTCGTCGACCCCATCGACGGCACCGTCAACTACCTGTACGGCCGGTCCGACTGGGCCGTGTCCGTCGCCGCGGAGGTCGACGGCGTGGTGGTGGCCGCCGCAGTGAACGTCCCCCGGCTCGGTGAGGCCTACGAGGCGGTGCTCGGCGGCGGCGCACGCCTGAACGGCCGCGTCCTGGAGGCCCCGACCGCCGTGCCGCTGGAGCAGGCCCTGGTGGCCACCGGCTTCGGGTACTTCCCCGAGCGCCGCGTCCAGCAGGCCAGGGTCCTGCTGGAGGTGATCCCGCACATCCGCGACATCCGCCGTGGCGGGTCGGCCGCGGTGGACCTGACCGGGCTCGCCGTCGGCCGCTGCAACGCCTACTACGAGCGCGGCCTCCACCCCTGGGACTGGTGCGCACCCGGCCTGGTGGCGAGCGAGGCGGGCCTGCGGTTGGGAGGACCGCGCTCGGGGCCGCCCAGCAACGACCTGGTCATCGCGGCCCGCCCGGAGCTCTACGGCGCATTGGAGGCCCTCCTGGCCCCGCTGGGCGCCGACACCGACGGCTGACGGGGACCGACGCCCCGCAACAGCTGCGGGGACCGACGCCCCCGGAACACACGAGGGGCGCGGCGGGCCGTGTGCCCACCGCGCCCCTCAGCGTTTCTCAGCGCTTCTCGTGCTTCTCAGGCGCAGGTGTCGACGCCGTTGCGAGCCGCGATGCGGTACAGGTCCTCAAGCTCCGACGCATGCGTGTCGGCGAGGAAGTCGTCTCCGGCGGCCTGAGCAGCCTGGAACGACTGGTAGGTCTCGTTGATGCGGACCTTGATCTCCGCGAGGAACTCGCCCATTGCACCTCTTCCAGGGGTAAGCGCCGGGGCACGGCGGTGCTCCGGCGCGGAATCCGTTCGCGCACGCCATGGCGTCCGCACGGTCGAAGTGTCACGTCCCTGTGACATGCGTGCACGTCGCGGTCCGGCCCGGGGCCGGTGTCCACGCGCGCATCTTCCTTCTGTACCCCCGCGGCGCCTCGACCCAAACCACCGAACCCCGGCGTGATCCTTCCGTGATCCGCCCCGCGGCCGCCCCCGCCTCAAGGTGACCGGCCCCCGCCGTCCTGGGCGGGGGAGCGCCCCGGAAACCGCGGGGAGCGTCCCGGGAGCCGCCGTGCCGGGGCGTGCGCCGGGTCGTCCGGTGCGGATTACACCACGTGTCGGACAAGGGTGTCCCATGACACATTTTCCCGGGAGGGCTGGTGCTTACTTGTTTCTTATTCTTGATGTGTCAGATTTGAGATGTGCGGGGTTAAGTCGCTGCCGGCGGTTGGGGGATTCGCCGGCAGCGGCTCCCCGTGCTCAGGGGAGCGTGAAGCTCCCGGCCCAGCGCCCGCGTTCACGCGGGGCGAGGAGAGCGGGCGGTTCGCGAAACCGCCCCGACGGGTTTACCGTCTCCTTACCCCGACTGTGAAAGAACGGATGACGCGGCCGGGACCAAGAACGCCGCTGCCGGTGTGTTGGGGGATGCGCCGGCAGCGGCCCCCTTTCTTTGCGGACCAACGCTCGAGAAGGACAACGTGCGCGTACTCGTGGTCGAAGACGAACGGGTCCTGGCCGACACAGTGGCGGTGGGACTGCGGCGCGAGGCGATGGCCGTGGACGTGGTCTACGACGGCGACAGCGCCCTGGAGTACACCGCGGTCAACGACTACGACGTCGTCGTGCTGGACCGGGACCTGCCGGGAACCCACGGCGACGACGTGGCCCGCACCCTGGTCCAGGAGAGCTACAACGGCCGCATCCTGATGCTCACCGCCTCCGACGGCGTCCAGGACAAGGTCGAGGGCCTCACCATCGGCGCCGACGACTACCTGGCCAAGCCCTTCGCCTTCGCCGAGCTCATCGCCCGGGTCCACGCCCTCGGCCGCCGCTCGGCGCCCCCGCTGCCCCCGGTCCTGGAGCGCCACGGCATCACGCTCGACCCGGCCAACCACCGCGTCCACCGCGACGGCCGCGAGGTCACCCTCACACCCAAGGAGTTCGCCGTCCTCCAGGTGCTCATGCGCGCCCAGGGGACCGTGGTCAGCGCCGAGGGGCTGCTGGAGAAGGCCTGGGACGAGAACGCCGACCCCTTCACCAACGTCGTCCGCGTCACCGTCATGACCCTGCGCAAGAAGCTCGGCGACCCGCCCGTCATCCAGACCGTCCCCGGCGCCGGGTACCGGCTGTGAGACCGGCGGAGCGGACCGAACCGGGACAGGTCGAGCCCACCCGCCCCGGCGACACCGGTACGTGGCGGCGCCTGAACACCCTGACGCCCGAGGGCGCGGGGACCGAGCGCTCCGCGGCCGCCGCCCGGGTCCACCACTTCACCGACAACCTCAGCCTGCGCGCGCGGCTCACCCTCATCTACGGGATGCTGTTCTTCGCCGCGGGCTCCGTGCTGGTCCTGGTCAACTACCTGATCGTCGCGGTCCTGCTCAACGCGCTCCTGGTCGAGCAGACCTTCGCGGAGCTGCGGGCGCACAGGGACCTCATCGAGCAGGTGCTCACCCACGTCACCCGGTTCTCGCTGCTCGCGCTGTTCCTGGTGGGCCTGCTCGCGGTCGCCCTGGGCTACGCCGTGGCCGGAAGGGCGCTGTCCCCGCTCCAGAAGATCACCCGCATCGCCCGCCGCCTGTCGGAGCGCTCCCTGCACGAGCGCATCGCCCTGTCCGGGCCCGACGACGAGATCCGCGAGCTCGCCGACACCTTCGACGGCATGCTGGAGCGCCTGGACCGCGCCTTCGACGGCCAGCGGCGCTTCGTCGCCAACGCCTCGCACGAGCTGCGTACGCCGCTGGCGATCAACCGCACCCTGCTGGAGGTGGCGCTCAGCGCCCCCGACGTCTCGGCCGACCTCAAGAGCGTCGGACAGACCCTGCTGGAGACCAACGCCCGCCACGAACGCCTCATCGAGGGCCTGCTCCTGCTCGCCAAGAGCGACCGCGAGCTGGAGGTCCGCGCCAAGGTCGACCTGGGCGAGGTGGCCGGGACGGTGCTCAGCCAGAGCAGCGGACCGGTGGCCGACTCCGGCCTGAGCCTGCGCCAGGACCTGCGCCCCGCCACGGTGGTCGGCGACCCCGTCCTGCTGGAGCGGCTCGTGGGCAACCTGGTGGAGAACGCCCTCAAGTACAACGTCGAGGAGGGCGAGATCACCGTGCGCAGCGGGATGTACGAGGGCATGCCCGCCGTCCAGGTGGAGAACTCCGGCAAGGTCATCCCCGCCTACGAGATCGAGGGCCTGTTCGAGCCGTTCCGCCGCGGCTCCGGCGACCGGGTGGGCTCGGGCCGCAGCGCGGGGCTGGGCCTGTCCATCGTCCGGTCCGTGGTGCGCGCGCACGAGGGCGCGGTGACCGCGTGGCCGCGCGCAGGGGGAGGGCTGGTCGTCACCGTCCGCTTCCCCCCGGCTCCGGGAGAGGGCGCGGAGCGGCGCTGAACCCGCTCACCGGGCCAAGCTGCGTTTGGCCGGTCTTCGTGGTATCTATACGTGTCCGATGACACGCTGACCCGTGTCACGGGCGCCGACCCCGGGTGGGTATGCTTCCCCGGGCGTGGACACGGAGGGAATCCCTCCTGACGTGGGCATGTCCTGCTTTTCGTCCGCCCTTGGGGGAGTGTTCCGCGCTTTGTCCGGAGTGGGCGAAAACGGATTTCCCAGGTCTACGAGGCACCCGACGTTGGGTAGTACACAGAGGGCGACCCCGGCGCAGCCACACGTGGCCGCCTTCGGTCACGAGGCAGTGAAAGTACTGCTGACCTGTGGACAGTGGCCCGGGAGGGGACACGGTCCGCCGACATCGGGAAAACTCATCGGCCGAACCGGGCACAACCAAGGTCTCTCAAGCGTTACACCCGCGCGACGAGGCACTGAACGAGGGGGATGGAGTTAGCAGAGATGGCCACCGACTACGACAGCCCGCGCAAGACTGACGAGGACATCAACGAGGACAGCCTCCAGGAGTTGCAGGCGCGGCGTGTGGACAAGGGCACCGGCACGATCGACGTCGACCCCGACGAGGTCGCCGAGGGCATGGAACTGCCCGGTGCCGACCTGTCGGGCGAGGAACTCGCGGTGCGCGTGCTCCCGCGCCAGGCCGACGAGTTCACCTGCTCGCGCTGCTTCCTGGTGCACCACCGCAGCCAACTCGCCGAGCAGCGCGCCGGTCAGCTGGTCTGCAAGGAGTGCGCCTGATCGGACGGGACGGCCCCTGAACCGTCCCGTCCCGAGCGACTCTCGTTCGCACGGTCGGACCCCACCGCCGTCCGACGGGAGCGCGTGAGGCCTTGCGGGCTCCCGCGGGGGAGCGCGGTGGAACACGACGGCGGACGGCCGACCACACCCCGGTGCGGTCGGCCGCCCGCCGTCGTCGCCTCTGCGGCGTCAGACGTCCAGCTCGCCGGGGCCCGCACCGAACATCCTGGCGCGGGCGGCGCGCACGGCCAGCACCCGGGCCACCTCGGTGCCGACACCGGCCACCACGGCCCAGCTCAGCGCCGTGCCGAGGCTGATGTCGGGGGAGTCCACGTCCGTGGGCGGCTCCTCGCCGGTCACGCGGGTCCAGGCAAAGTTCAGGGCCTGGCGCATGACGTACTGCGCGGCGAACCCGGCCGCGAAGCCCACGAGGGCGGGGCCGAAGTCACCGCCGTCCTTCTTAGCCATCGAATCCTTCACCGTTTTCCGTTGGGGTGTACGGAGGATGCGCGGCCGGCGCACACCCTCCCGTGCGTACGGGGAGATCCTTTCACGTCCCTCAGCGGGAGTCAGGGGCGAACCCCGCGCCAGCGTGCCGGAGGGCCGCCGAACCCCCGCTGTGACGGCCCGAAACCCGGAGCGACCACGGCCCGGAGAGCACTACCATTGCCCCATGACCAACGGCTCTCATTCCTTCCGCATGCCCGACAAGCCCTCGCTGGACGGTATCGAGGCGAAGTGGGTCGACGTATGGGATGAGTCCGGCGTCTACCACTTCGACCGCACGGCCGACCGCGCGGACGTCTACTCCATCGACACCCCGCCGCCCACGGTGTCGGGCTCGCTGCACATCGGCCACGTGTTCTCCTACACGCACACCGACACCGTCGCGCGCTTCCAGCGCATGAACGGCAAGGCCGTCTTCTACCCCATGGGCTGGGACGACAACGGCCTGCCCACCGAGCGGCGTGTCCAGAACTACTACGGCGTGCGCTGCGACCCGTCGATCCCCTACGACCCGGACTTCCAGCCGCCCGCCAAGCCCGACCCCAAGCGGCAGGTCCCCGTCTCGCGGCGCAACTTCATCGAGCTGTGCGACCGGCTCACCGCCGAGGACGAGAAGGTCTTCGAGTCCATCTGGCGCCGCCTCGGGCTGAGCGTCGACTGGCGCCACACCTACGCCACCATCGACGACAACTCCCGAGCCGCCGCCCAGCGCGCCTTCCTGCGCAACCTGGCCCGCGGCGAGGCCTACATGTCCGAGGCCCCCACCCTGTGGGACGTCACGTTCCGCACCGCGGTCGCCCAGGCCGAGCTGGAGGACCGCGAGCGCCCCAGCGCCTACCACAAGGTCGCCTTCCACAAGCCCGACGGCGCCCCGGTCCACATCGAGACCACCCGCCCCGAGCTGCTGGCCGCCTGCGTCGCCCTGGTCGCCCACCCCGACGACGAGCGCTACCAGGACCTGTTCGGCACCACCGTGCGCACCCCGGTCTTCGGCGTCGAGGTCCCCGTGCGGGCCCACCGCCTGGCCGACCCCGAGAAGGGGTCCGGCATCGCCATGATCTGCACCTTCGGCGACACCACCGACGTCACCTGGTGGCGCGAGCTCCAGCTGGAGACCCGGCCCATCATCGGCTGGGACGGCCGCGTCATGGCCGACCCGCCCAAGGGGCTGGAGAGCGGCGCGGCCCGCGAGGCCTACGACACGCTCGTGGGCGCCACCGTCCACACCGCGCGCGAGCGCACCGTCGCCCTGCTGCGCGAGAGCGGCGACCTGGTCGGCGAGCCCGCGCCCATCACCCACCCGGTGAAGTTCTACGAGAAGGGCGACAAGCCCCTGGAGATCGTCACCACCCGCCAGTGGTACATCCGCAACGGCGGGCGGGACGAGGACCTGCGCCAGCAGCTCCTGCGGCGCGGACGCGAGCTCACCTGGCACCCCGAGCACATGCGCGCCCGCTACGAGAACTGGGTCGAGGGCCTCAACGGCGACTGGCTGATCAGCCGCCAGCGCTTCTTCGGCGTGCCCTTCCCGGTCTGGTATCCGCTGGATGCCGACGGCAACCCGCGCTACGACGAGCCCATCGTCCCCGCCGAGGACCAGCTGCCCGTCGACCCCAGTTCGCAGGCGCCCGAGGGCTACACCGAGGACCAGCGCGGGCGGGCGGACGGGTTCATGGGCGACCCCGACGTCATGGACACCTGGGCGACCTCCTCGCTGTCCCCGCAGATCGCCTCCGGCTGGGAGCGCGACCCGGACCTGTACCGGCGCGTGTTCCCCATGGACTACCGGCCCCAGGGCCAGGACATCATCCGCACCTGGCTGTTCTCCACCGTGGTCCGGGCCCACTTCGAGAGCGGCACCCTGCCCTGGAGCACCACCGGCATCTCCGGCTGGATCCTGGACCCCGACCGCAAGAAGATGTCCAAGTCCAAGGGCAACGTCGTCACCCCGCTGGCGCTGCTGGAGAAGTACAGCTCCGACGCGGTCCGGTACTGGGCCGCCAGCGGCCGCCTGGGCACCGACACCGCCATGGACGAGGGTCAGATGAAGGTCGGCCGCAGGCTGTCCATCAAGATCCTCAACGCCAGCAAGTTCGTCATGTCCGTGGCCGGTGAGGGCGCCGCCGCCGACCCCGCGCAGGTTACCCAGCCGCTGGACCGGGCGATGCTGGCCGCACTGGCCGACGTCGTGGAGGACGCCACCGCCGCCTTCCGCGCCTACGACCACACCCGGGCCCTGGAGCGCACCGAGCGCTTCTTCTGGGACTTCTGCGACGACTACCTGGAGCTGGTCAAGGCCCGCGCCTACGACACCGAATCCGCCGAGGGCGCCTCCGCCCGCGCCGCGCTGCTGGTCGCCCTGGGCGCCCTGCACAGGCTCTTCGCCCCCTTCGTGCCCTTCGTGGCCGAGGAGGTCTGGAGCTGGTGGCAGGAGGGCTCGGTCCACGCCCAGCGCTGGCCCGACACCGCGGAGTACCGCGCCGCCGCGGCCGACGGCGACCCCGCCGTCCTGGCCGCCACCGCCGAGGTGCTGCGCGCCGTGCGCAAGGCCAAGTCCGAGGCCAAGCTGTCCATGCGGGCCGAGGTCGAGCACGTCAGCGTCTCGGGCAAGCGGGTCGACGCCGCCCGCGCCGCCAGCGGCGACATCGCCGCCGCGGGCCGCGCCGCCGGGATCGACTTCCGCACCACCGACGACGCCGAGCTCACCGTCGAGGTGACCCTGCCCGAGGCCCCCGTGGAGTAGGGCCTGTTCGATCGGAGTCTGCTCAGCCCTCGGGGGGTCGGTTCGGGCGCCCGCGGGGTTCTGGAGGGGCCGGCGGCGGGTTCGCGAGGAACGAGCCAATCCGCCGTAGGCGCCGAAGGTTCCCGCTCCTTGGGCGTCCGAACACAGGAAGGGCTGCGCGTAGCGTCCGTTGAGGGTGGTGGCGGGCGACGGGTGGGAGAAGCGGAGCGGAGCCCCAAAGAAGCACAGACAGAGCGGGGGCGGCCGCCGGAGGGAATCCGGCAGGGCCGCCCCCGTTCGTCTACCGGCGGTGCTGGACACCGGTTCATCGCCCGGAGAGCGATAGGCTCGGCCGATGTGAGTACCACATCCCTGGAAGGCGGACGGATCCCTGTCACGGTCCACCGCCTGGACCCCGGCCTCCCCCTGCCCGAGTACGCCCATCCCGGTGACGCGGGCGCGGACCTGTACACCGCCGTCGACGTCACCCTGGACCCCGGGCAGCGGGCCACGGTCCCCACCGGCCTGGCGATCGCCCTGCCCGACGGGTACGCGGCCTTCGTGCACCCGCGCTCGGGCCTCGCGGCGCGCTGTGGGGTCACCCTCGTCAACGCGCCGGGCACGGTCGACGCCGGGTACCGCGGCGAGATCAGGGTGACCCTGATCAACACCGACAGGGACACCCCGGTGAAGCTGACCCGGGGCGACCGGATCGCGCAGCTGGTGGTCCAGCGCGTGGAACGGGCGGTGTTCGTCGAGGCCGACTCCCTCCCGGAGTCGGTGCGGGGAACGGGTGGTTTCGGTTCGACCGGGGGGCACGCCGCACAGCGGTGACGGCGCCCCGAATCCCCGGAGTCATCCGGGACCGACGGAAGCGAAGAGGTGAAGGCGTGTTCGGACGCCGCCGCAAGAAGCGGGACGAAGAGACCGAGAGAACGGGGACGGAGGCCGCGCCCAGGCGTGAGGGCGCCGCCGGAGCGGTCTCCTTCGACAACGAGATCGAGCCGGAGCGCTCCCGGGAGCAGCAGCCCAAGGACGCGGACCGCCACCGCTCCTCCGGGCCGTGGGACTCCACCGAGGACGCCCCCGAGGCCAACCGGATGGACCTGGGCAGCATGCGGCTGCCCATGGAACAGGGCACCGAGATCCAGGTGAACGTCGCCCAGGACACCCAGGGCAAGCAGAAGATCATCGGCGTCACCCTGGTACGCGGCAAGAGCGCCCTACAGGTGCAGCCCTTCGCCGCGCCCAAGTCCTCGGGGCTGTGGGACGAGATGCGCGAGGAGCTGCGCGAGCAGGTCGTCAAGCAGGGCGGCAAGGCCGAGGAGCACGACGGCACCTTCGGCCCCGAGCTCAAGGCCCTCGTCCCGGTCAAGGGCCGCACGACCGAGGACGGCAAGCAGCTCGCCCAGCGGGTGCGCTTCATCGGCGTGGACGGGCCGCGCTGGGTGCTGCGCGGCGTGATCCGCGGCGAGGGCGCCTCCAAGCCCGAGGTGATGGCCGAGGTCGAGCACCTCTTCTCCAACATCGTGGTGGTGCGCGGAGACCACCCGGTGCCGCCCAGCGAGCTGCTGCCCATCACCGTGCCCAAGCAGATCCAGGAGAAGATGGCCGAGGCCGCCAAGACGCGCGCCGCCCAGCAGGCGGCCCAGCGCGGCAACGCGGGCCGCTCTCCCAACGGCGCCGCGCCCGGTGCGCGGCCCGGAGGGGCCGGCGGCCAGCCGGGTCAGTCCGGCGGCGCCGGGGGCGCTCCGGGGGAGTAGGACCCCCGGCGGGAACAGGGCCCCGCATCGCCGGGGAGGCGCCGGGCAGGGCGCGCCGTCTTCCGTAGTCTGTGGCACATGACGCAGACGACGGAGAACAGCGCGCCCCGGCCGCTCCCCGAGGACTGGAACCGAGCCCTGGCGGTGGTGGCCCACCCCGACGACCTGGAGTTCGGCAGCTCCTCCGCGATCGCCCGCTGGACCGGCCAGGGCAAGGACGTGGCGGAACTGCTGGTCACCCGGGGCGAGGCGGGCATCGACACCATCGGCCCCGAGGAGTGCGCCCCGCTGCGCATGGCCGAGCAGCGCGCCTCGGCGGCGGCCGTCGGCGTGGCCGCCGTGGAGTTCCTCGACTTCCCCGACGGCACCCTGGAGTACGGGATCCCGCTGCGCGCCGCGCTGGCCGGGGCGATCCGTCGCCACCGCCCCGACGTGATCGTCTCCATCAACTTCCGCGACCACTTCGCGGGCTCGGGCGCCTTCAACCACGCCGACCACCGGGTGCTCGGCCCGGCCCTGCTGGACGCGGTCCGCGACGCCGCCAACCGGTGGGTGTTCCGCGAGCAGCTGGAGGAGGGCCTCCAACCGTGGTCGGGCGTGCGCCTCGTGGCCTTCGGCGCCTCGCCCCTGGCCGCCCACTACGTCGAGCTGAGCGAGGCCGACCTGGCCGCGGGCGTGGCGTCGCTGGACGCCCACGCCCTCTACCTGTCCAACCTGGAGGGGTTCGACCAGAAGTCCTTCCTGCCCCAGGCCGCCGCCCGGGCGGGGGAGTGGGCGGGGGTCCCCCTCGCCACCGCCTTCGAGGTGTTCGAGGTCTGAGGCGCCGCCCGCGAGCGCGGGCGGCGGTGCGGTCCCGGCGGGGTCAGGAGGCGGGGCCCGGGTCCACGGGGTCGGTGACGCGGCCCAGGAACAGGACCGCCCCGCCGCGGCGCAGCACGAACACGAACGGCCGGTCCACGGTGAACATCACCGGTTTCGGCGTCACCGCGGCCGCCCGGAGCATCATCACGGCGGTCGCGGCGGCGCCCTCGGCGCCCTTCTCGTCCACCCGCAGCACCGACTGGTGCAGGATCTCGTCGGCCCGCAGCGGCTCCGGGCTGATCCCGTCGAAGCGGGCCGCGTCCGTGGCCAGGTCGCGCACGCCCAGCGCCGCCAGCGGTTCGAGGAGGGAGGTGTCGGTCTCCACCCGGAACCGCGGCAGGGCCAGGTCCACCTGCTGGGAGGAGCGGCCGCCGTACAGGTCCGCGAGCGCGTCGGCCGTCACCGGCGCGGGGGTGGCGGAGCGCTCGTCGGGCAGCAGCACGTCCAGGGTCAGGCCGTGGTCGCCCTCCAGGCTCACCATGCTCCACCCCTGGGCCCGTGCGTGGGGCAGGCGGGCCGAGCGGTGCATGGTGGGCACCTTCCGCTTCCCCGACGGGGTGTGGAAGGGCTTGTCCAGGGTCCGGGCCGGGTCGAAGGGGTCGGGCCAGGCCAGCTTCACCCACAGCGCGTTGACCAGCAGCAGCCGCACGCCCGGGTGGATGCTGCCCGCCGGGAGCAGCTCCTCGATCAGGCCGCGGGTCACCTCCGCCACCCTGGCGTTGACCCGTGAGCGCACCCCCTCGGAGTCGTGCTCGAAGTCGGCGTGCTCCACCTCGGCTCCGGCGCGCTCGCGCACCCGGGCCGTGAAACCCGGCAGGACCTCCAGGTCGGCGGGCACGTACAGGCCGTTGAGGCTGGCCAGGTCGAGTCCGGGCTCGGCGGCCACAGCCGCGTCCAGCTCCTCCAGCTGGCCCCGCACGTCCGCGCCCAGCAGCGCCTCCAGTTCGGTCAGGGTGCGCTCCCGGGCGCCGGTGGCCAGCAGCGCCAGCACCGTGCCCACCGAGTGGGGGGACCACACGTGCGACTCTCCGGGCCGGGTCAGCACCCGGTCCAGGGCGGCGGCGAACTCCAGGTGGTCCCGGCGCGGGGACGTGCTCGTCTGCATGGGCTCCTGCTCGCTCTCGGCTCCGGCGTCTGGTCGCCAGCGTACGGAAGGCGCTCCCCGGCCGCCAGGGTGCGCCGCCGGGTGAGAAGCCGCACGCGACAAGCCCGGACCCAAGGGGACAAAGGCGGGCGGAGCGCATCCGCGCGACCACCGCGCGTACCCCGCGACCGGTCGCACGTCACATAGGCTTGGGCCATCATGGCGTGCGGAACCGCGTTGGACGCCCCGCGCGGCGACGACCGAACACCGACCACCGATCCGACCGGGAGCAGGATGACTGAGCACCAGCGGGCCGCCGAGGGGGCCGCCCCGGCCGCCGGGGCGGACGACAGGGCCGAGGCGCCCGCGGCGGCCACCCCGGCCTCCGGGGACGCCCCCGCCCCGGAGCGGGACAACGGCGAGGGCGCCACGGCGGTGGACCGCCCGGCGGTCACCGAGGACACGGTCGAGGCGCTCGTGCGCTCACAGCTGTCCAAGGCACTGGGCGGCAAGCGCGGCATGGTCGAGGCGGCGGTGCCCACCCTGACCTTCACCGTCTCCTACATCGTGAGCTCGGAACTGCGGCTGTCGATCGTCCTGGGCGTGGTCGCGGCCCTGATCCTGGGCGCGGTCCGGCTCGTGCAGCGCTCCTCGGTGCAGTACGTGCTCACCAGCCTGTTCGGCATCGGCATCGCCGCGGTCTTCGCCATGCGCAGCGGCAACGCCGCCGACGCCTTCCTGCCGGGCATCATCTACAACGCCGTCTACGCCGTGGTGCTGAGCCTGTCGGTGCTGGTGCGCTGGCCCGCGATCGGGCTGATGATCGGCCCGTTCATCGGCGACAAGGAGGACTTCACCTCCTGGCGCGCCAACCCGGCCGTGGTCACCCTGGCCTCACGCCTGACCTGGCTGCTGGTCCTGCCCTGCGTGATCCGCGTGCTCGTGCAGTACCCGCTGTGGATGGCCGACACCTACGGCTGGGCCGACACCTTCGCCCTCCTGGGCTTCTCCAAGGTCGCCATGGGATGGCCGCTCCAGGTCGCGGGGTTCGCGGCCATGGTCTGGGTGCTGGCCCGGGGCCGCACCCCGCTGGAGGAGCGGGAGCGCTCGGCCCGGAGCGAGACGGGCGACTAACGGTCCGGCCGGAAGCGTCGCCGGTGTGATGCGTGAGGTTGTGACCTGCGATGATCTTGTACTTGTAGCCGATGTCGGCGTTCGAACCCCGCCATAAGTACAAGAAGCGTCACGGCGAACGGAGCTAGTCGGCGTCGTCCGCCGAGCCCAGCAGGGACTCCAGGGTGCCCAGGACCTCGGGTTCGGCCAGGAACACCACGGTGTCGCCCACCGACAGGGTCCGGTCGGGGTCCGGCGGGCGCACCCCGCCGGGGCCCACCACCGCCACCAGCGCCACGCCCTCGGGCAGCGACTCCGCCAGCGCCCCCTCCGGCCCGCCCGCGAACGGGCTCTTGGCGTGCAGCACCGACTCGGCGATCTCGGCGCCCGGCAGCGGCGGCAGGGAGTCCTCCCCGTCCGGGTCCTCCTCGGGGACCCCCTCGACCAGGTCGGCGATCAGCCGCGGCGGGGAGACCGCCAGGTCCACGCCCCAGGACTCGGTGAACAGCCACTCGTTGTCGGGGTCGTTGATACGGGCGATCACCCGGCCCACCCCGAACTCGGTCTTGGCCAGCAGGGACACCACCAGGTTGACCTTGTCGTCGCTGCTGGCCGCGACGACCACGTCGAAGCCCTCCAGGCGCGCGTCCTCCAGCGTGGCCAGCTCGCAGGCGTCGGCCAGCAGCCACTCCACCTGGGGCAGGTCGTCCACGCCGATGGCGCGGGTGTCCCGGTCGATCAGCAGCACGTCGTGGCCGCTGCCCGCCAGCTCCGTGGCGATGGAGCGTCCCACGCTCCCGGCTCCCGCGATGGCGATCCGCATCTCACCCACGCCCCGTCTCGTCGTCCAGCCGCAGCCCGTCCAGGTCGCGGCCGCGGGCGACCACGTGCAGGACGTCGCCCTCCTCCAGGAGGTCACCGGACCCGGCCAGGAGGATCCGGCCCGCACGTGTCAGGTAGACCACCCGCACCGGCGCCCGCTCCTCCAGGTCGGCGACGCGGTGCCCGGCCCACCCCCGCGGCAGGTTCAGCTCGTTCATGGCCAGGGTCCCGGACGCGTCCTGCCACTCCGGTCCGGCGGTGAGCCGCCCGTCGCCCGGCACCATCCGGCGCAGGACCGCGTCGGCCGTCCAGCGCACCGTCGCCACTGTGGGGATGCCCAGCCGCTGGTAGACCTCGGCCCGGCGGGGGTCGTAGATCCGCGCGACCACGTTGTCGACGCCGAACGCCTCGCGGGCCACCCGCGCCGAGATGATGTTGGAGTTGTCCCCGTTGCTGACCGCGGCGAAGGCCCCCGCGCGGTCGATCCCGGCGGCGAGCAGGACCTCCCGGTCGTGGCCCGAACCTCGGACCGCGTGCTTGGCCACGGAGCCGCGCAGACGCCGGAACGCCTCGGGGTCCTGGTCGATCACCGCCACCGTGTGCCCCAGGTCCACCAGGGTGTGCGCGAGGGTGGACCCCACCCGACCGCACCCCATGATCACGATGTGCACCTCGCCCGCACTCCCGTCGAGATAGCCGCCGCGCACGCCGTGGTTCCGCGTGCGCACAGTGACACCTTGGCACAGATGCGGCCGACACGCTCGGCCGCCCCGGCCGTCCACAGGCCAGCCCGGGGGGTGGGTTCCGACAGGTAGATTGGGAACGGTTGGTGGCTGTGCGCGCAGGGTCACCCGTCACGTGACCCGACCATCTCTTGAGGACGACCGCCATGAACCGTGTGGGACAGGATTTCGAGCTGACCGTGGACGACGTCGCGCACGGGGGCTGGTGCGTGGGGCGCCACGACGACCAGGTGGTCTTCGTCCGCCACGCCCTGCCCGGCGAGCGGGTCCGCGTCCGCGTCACCGAGCAGACCTCCCGCTTCCTGCGCGGCGACGCCGTCGAGGTCCTCCAGGCCTCCCCGGACCGCGTCCAGGCCCCCTGTCCGGCCGCCGGGCCGGGCAAGTGCGGAGGCTGCGACTGGCAGCACGCCGCCCCGGAGGCACAGCGGGCCCTCAAGGGCAAGGTCGTCGCCGACCAGCTGCGGCGCATCGCCGGAATCGACCGCGAGGTCGCCGTGGAGGAGCTGCCCGGCACCCCCGACGGCCTGGGCTGGCGCACCCGCGTGCGCTTCGCCGTGGACTCCGACGGCCACGCCGGACTGCGCCGCCACCGCTCCCACGACATCGAGCCCGTCGAGCGCTGCCTCATCGCCCACCCCGGCGTGACCGAGCTCGGTGTGACCGACGTCAAGTGGGAGGGCGTCCGCGACGTGGAGGCGGTCGCCTCGGCCGCCTGCGCCGACCGCGCCGTCGTCGTCACACCGACCGGGGCCAAGCTGGACGCCCTGCCCGAGCTGGGCACCTCCAGCGCGGTGCTGCGCCGGTTCAAGGGCGGCCGCGTCCAGCAGGTGCGCGGGCGCAGGGGCGTGCGCGAGAACGCGAACGGCCGCGAGTACCGCGTCAGCGCGGGCGGCTTCTGGCAGGTGCACCCGGCGGCCGCCGAGGTGCTCACCGCCGCCGTGCTGGACGCCCTGGAGCCCAAGCCCGGTGAGACCGCCCTGGACCTGTACTGCGGGGCGGGGCTGTTCACCGGCGCGCTGGCCGCCGCGGTGGGTCCCGAGGGCCGCGCCATGGGCGTGGAGAGCGGCGCCGAGGCCGTGCGCGACGCCCGGTACAACCTCAAGGACATGGAGCAGGTCCGCGTCGAGCAGGGCGACGTCGCCGCCCAGCTGCGCGAGTGGGCGGACGTGCACGCCGACGTGGTCGTGCTGGACCCGCCCAGGGCCGGTGCGGGCGCCGAGGTGGTGCGCTCCCTGACCGGGACGCGCCCCCGCAGGGTGGCCTACGTCTCGTGCGACCCCGCCACGCTCGCCCGCGACCTGGCCGCGTTCGAGCGGGCCGAGTACCGCCTGGTGGACCTTCGCGCCTTCGACGCCTTCCCGATGACCCACCACGTGGAGTGCCTGGCGGTGCTGGAGCCGATCCGCCCGGCCCGCCGCCACCAGGAGCGCTGACCGCGGCCTCCGCGACCCGGCGGGGCCGTACGGCCTCCGCCGAGCCGCCCCGCACCGATGGCGCTACCCGCGCCTGGGGCGCCTGGCGGGTGCCCGCAGGACCGCCAGGCCCAGGGCGAGCACGGCCAGCCCCGCCCACGACACGGCGGGCAGGCGCTCACCGACCACCATCACGCCCAGCAGCGCGGCCACGGCGGGTTCGGCCAGGGTCAGGGTGGTGGCCACCGAGGCGGGGGTGTTGCGCAGTCCCTGTCCGAACAGCCGGTAGGCCAGGAACACGGTGAACACCGCCAGGTGCAGGGCCACCAGGGCGCCCTCGACCGTGGCCAGCCAGGCCGTCCCGGTGGCCAGGACCACGGGCAGCACGGCGATCCCGCCGCCGGCGAACATCGTGCCCATCACGGCGTTCGAGGAGTGGCCGCGCTGGATCAGCCGCTCGGCGATGAGCGCGTAGGCGGAGTAGGACAGTCCGGCGAGCAGGGCCAGCAGCACCCCCGCGGGGTCGGCCGCGGACTGCGCTCCGGTCAGCTCCGAGCCCAGCACGAGCACGGCGCAGCCCAGCACCGCGGCCAGGGTCGCCGCGGTCCAGCGCGCCGTGGGCCTGGCCTGCCCGGTCAGCCAGGCCAGGAGCCCGGCGAAGACCGGGGCGCTGCCCAGGGTGATCACCGTGGCGACGGCGACGCCCGCCTGGGCCACCGCGGGGTAGAAGGCCAGCGGGTACCCGGCCACGGCCAGGGCGCCCAGGGCGAGCGACCAGCGGGTGGCCCGGTCGCCCCGGCGCACCAGGGCCAGGGAGCCGCGCCCGGTGAGGAACAGCAGCAGGCCGCCCAGGACCAGTCCGGCGGAGCCGATGGCCGCCGCCGGGGCGCTCGCCGGGGCGAAGGAGCTGGCGGTACCGGTGGTGCCCCACAGCACGGCCGCGGCCAGGATCGGCAGCGGGCCCCGGGTCAGGGCGGTGGCGGAGGGGGCGGGTGTCCGGGAGTCGGACACGGGGTGAGAACGTTCTGACACGGTGGTGGAGTCCTTCGTCGTCGCGTCTTGCGAGTGGTCGCGGAACGCGGGCGCACGACGAGGGCCGACCCGGTGGCGGTCACCGGGACGTGTCGGCCGGGCTCTTCAGGAAGAGGTGGTGGTGCGCCCGGTCAGGCGCACAGAGGGGGGAGCACGACGTGCCAGTACGGGTTCTTCATGCTTTCCATCCTACGACCGGACGTGTGCGCTGGTTGCGCGCGGGCCCCGATACGGCGGACGGACGGGGAAGCGCCGCCCCGCCCGGCTGCGTGGGAGACCCGGGCCAGCCCCGGTGGAGGGAAGACACCGCCCCCTCGCACGCGCGTGGGCGGCATCGCGCGTGTACGGGGGACCGCCGGGTCACAGGTGCGCGCACTGCCCCGCGGCCGAGCCCGTGACGTCGTTGGCGGCGCCGAAGTCGGCGATCGCCCGGCTGTTGCCGGTACAGGACAGTGAGCCCCGGACGCTGTTGCCCGCCAGGACCGGGCCGTAGCCCTCGGGGTCCCCGGTCCAGGTCGGGGACGGGACCTGGGTGTTGCCGTGCAGGACCACCGAACCCGTCAGCTCCGATCCCAGGACCATGACCTCCGAGGTGGTCCCGCTGACGCGCACCGCGCCGCGGACCTCGGTGTCCGCGAGCCGGACGGTGTGGGCGCCGTCGGCGCGCAGCCCGCCCCGCAGCGATCCGCCCTCCACGACGAGCGAGGCGCCCGCGGCCACGTCCACGCCGCCGTTCACCACGGCCCCGTCGAGACAGACCACGCCCGAGTCCACGTCCAGGCCGCCCCGGACCGTTCCGGTGACGGTCTCGGTGCACTCCGGGTCGGCCGCCGGGACGACGGTCGCGCGGAAGGAGTCGGGTGAGCCGGTGTTGCCCGCCGCGTCGATGGCGCGGTGCTCCACCGTGTGCGTCCCCCAGCCCGGTTCGTGTCCGTCGACCTCGAACACCGCCATGGACAGCCCGCCGCTGCCCAGACTGCCGTAGACGAGGTCGTCGACGTTGGTGCCGTCCGGGGTGAACCTGAACGGCGCCCCGGGGTCGTCGGGCCAGCCGTAGTAGTGGTGCCAGCCGTCACCGTCGACGCGGAACTCCCCGACGACGTGGCCCTCGCCGTCGTCGCTCGGTGAGAGCCGCATGGAGAACTCGTTGAGGTGGATGTGGTGGCCCTCGCCGCCGGCGGCGAGGGCAGCGGGCTCGGACAGCTCGCGCGGCGCGACGGGGTCGGTGTTGTCCACCTTCCAGACCAGGGTCCGGGAGTCCCCGCCCGGGGCGGACGGGTCGGTGACCGTGGCGGTCAGCGTGTGCGTGCCCGCGTCGGGGGCGACCTCGCCCAGGTCCAGGGTGCGTCCGTCGGCGGAGGTGGACACCTCCCGCCCGTCCAGGGTCCAGCCCACGTCCAGCACCCGGTCGGTGGGGCGGGAGGTCTCGGCGTAGACCACCTCGTCGCCGCCGACGGCGCTTTCGGTGTCGCGGAAGCGGGTGAACTCCACCGTGCCCGTGTCCGTGGGCAGCGGCTCCCCGACGGTCCAGGAGCGCGTCTGCGTCAGGGCGGCGGACTCGCGGACGAGCGGATCGCGGACGAAGTCGGTGGGGTCCTGCACCCGGACGCTCACCTTCGCGCCCTCGGCGAGGTCGAGCCCGGACAGGTCCAGAGCGCGTGAGCCCGCCGCTTCGGGCAGTTCCTCGCCGTCGACCGACCAGGTGTACTCCAGTTCGTGGAAGACGGGGTGCGGGCCCTCCACCCACACGGCGTCCTCGGGCCCCACCTCGCCCTCGGGGGTGGAGGAGACCGGCATCTCGCCCCGGTCGCGCAGGCCGGAGATCCGCTGGACCATCACCTCGCGGGCGACCTGGTCGAAGTAGTACCCCAGCGACTTGAGCATGGAGTGCCCGCTGGGGCGCCACACGCCCTCGGAGTAGTACAGCCCGCCCTCGTGCCCGTCGGGGTCGGCGGCGCCGATGGTTCCGCCCGCCTCGCTCTCCTCACCGAGCCAGCGCCACCACTTCTCCTGCTGGGCGAGCATCTCCTGCGACGACATCAGGGTGTGGTGGGCCGAGTCGGGTTCCCCTCCGGGGTAGCGGCCCAGGCTCGTGTCGCGGAAGTAGTACGGGTACTCGTCCTGGAGCTCTCCCAGGGAGTGTCCGAGCTCGTGCGGGCTGATCAACGCGGACAGGGCGTTGCCCGAGGAGGCGGTGGCGGTGGCGCCGCCGCGTCCCCCGTAGGTGCCGCTGTTGGCCAGCGCCAGGATCTGCCGGTTGTCCGCGCTCACTCCGGGCACCAGGTCGGCGGCGGCCTCCGCGGCCTCCTCGTCCACGGTCAGCAGCCGTTCCAGGGCCTCGGGGTCGCAGCCGTTGAAGAAGCCCATGCCCAGGGCGGTGTCGCGCTCCTGATCGTCGCGGGCGGGGTCGCAGTCCACGCCCGACTCGGCCGAGGGTGTCCGCACCGCGTACACGTTGAGGTAGTTGCGGTAGGTGCGGAAGGGCTCGATGCTCCACTGCACGTTCAGGTGTTGTTCCAGCTGCTCGCGGAAGAGCGGCATCTCCTCCTCGGTGTAGCCGTCGCCGAGGATGACCAGGTTGAAGCGTTCGGAGGGGTCACCGGTGACCTGGATCGGTACCACCTCGGCCTCGGACGGGGAGGTCTCGGCCGCCGCGGGCGCGGCGGGGGTCAGGAGCGCGGTCAGGAGGGGGAGGGCGGCGAGTGCCGCCGGGGGTCTGCGCACGGGGAGTGGCCTCGTTTCTGGTACGGCGTGCCCGGAAGCCTAGGGAGGTGGGCGGGGCCGATCCAGAGCGCGGGCCATAGGCGTTTCGATAACCCTGCCGCTGCTCATCCGCACACGGGCTGGGCCCGCCACCCCGGGGCCCCCTCGTAGGTGTGGTACTCGTGTTCGGGATACAGCCGCTCCCAGTCCCCGGGCCCGGCGGGTGCGGTGGAGGCCTCCCGCAGGGGCGTGCCCAGCAGCCGCGCCAGCTCCCGGCTGGTCGTGCGCGGGTCGGTCAGCCTCTCCCAGTCCCGTTCCAGGGCCCGGCTCACCCGCTCCTCGGGCAGGTCGGCCATGGCCAGGGAGAGCTCCAGGTCCACCGGGGAGGGCTGGTAGGCGTACAGGTTCATGGCCAGGGTGTCCAGCCTGTCGTAGCGGGACAGGCCCTCCACGCTGGCGGCCAGCCACGCCGCCAGCAGCACGCGCGCCTGGCCGGTGCCCAGGCAACCGGTCTCGTAGTGGTCGGGCAGGTCCAGGACCACCCGGGCCGCGTTGCCCACCATCTCGGTCTGCCAGTAGTGCTCCCAGCCCCCGGTGTACGCGTGGACCACCACGTCCCGGTCCCGGGGGACGTCCAGTTCCCGCTCGTAGGAGAAGCTCTCCTGCCACACCACGGGCATGCGCTCGCGCGGGACCTCGGGCAGCAGGTCCATGGCCGGTCCCAGGACGCCGTGCCAGCGCTCCACGAACGGTTCGAAGCCGGGCAGGGGACAGTAGGTGACGCCCTCCCTGGTCTGGCAGGAGGGCCCCTGCGCGCCGTGGACCCGGCTGTCGGGGATGGGGGAGTACGGCGGCTGGGTCAGGCGGCCGTGGACGACGGTGCCCACGGTGGCGGCCAGCAGCACGACGGCCGCACCCAGACAGACTGCCCGGTGGGCCCGGCGGCCCCGCGCGGCCGCGGCCAGGACGGCCAGGAGGGCCACGACCAGCACCGAGTAGACCAGGTAGACGGTGGTCACGTCCGTGACGGAGGGGGCGCTCACGTTGAAGGGATTGAGGGCGACGCGGGCCGCCCACTCCACCCGCAGCACGGCGCCCGACAGGTTGGCGTCCACCGCGGAGACGCCGTACAGCCAGTAGGCGGGCAGGGCCAGCAGGGTCACGACCAGCGGCAGGTAGGAGCGGGTCCACGCCACCAGGGCGATGGACAGCAGCGGGCCCGCGGCCGCCAGCAGGAGGGGCGCCGGGTAGGCGGACGGGCTCAGCGTGCCCAGCAGGGGAGGGGACAGCCAGCGGTCCACCCCTGCCCACAGAGCGACGAGCACCGTGCTGACCAGTGAGGACGCCGCCATCAGGGCCAGCATCCGCCCCGTCCGGCCCAGCGGGGAGACCAGGCGCGGGGAGTAGCGGGCCTCGCGCATGGCGGGGAAGGCGACCACGGCGAAGAGCACCGCGCCCACGGCCGTCGCGGCGGCGTTGGCGTTGTCGTACCAGCGCTCCAGGGTGGCCGTCCGGTCCGCCCAGTCCGGGGCCACGAGCAGGTACAGGCCCACGAAGGTGCCCGGGAGCAGGAACGGGTTGCGGGCCAGGCGGAGCGCGTTGAACCAGGTCAGGCGGACGAACGTGGCCGTGTGCCGGGCTGCGCGCGTCCGTGCGGCGCTCCGGCCCGGGGCTGCGGCCTCCTCCCCGGCGGGTGCCCCCTCCTCCGGGCCGGCGCCGACCGTGTGCCGGGTGAGGCTCACCGGTCCCCCTGTTCCACACCGGTGAGCAGCAGGTAGGCGTCCTCCAGGCTGGGCTCGACCGGCTCCAGGCCGTCCGCGGGGCCGGACGCGGCGCCACCGGCGGGGGTGAGCACCCGGTAGCGCCCGTCGGCCAGGCGCCAGGCGGTGTACTCCCGGCCGGGGTGGCCGTCGCGCTCCCACACGTGCCCGCGCGCCCGGTCCACCAGCGTGCGGGGGGTCCCGTCGAAGACCACCCGGCCCCTGTCCAGGCACACCACGCGCTGGCACAGGGCGGCCACGTCCTCGATCTGGTGGGTGGACAGCACCACGGTGCTGCGCACGGCCAGCTCCGAGACCAGGCCGCGGAACCGGATGCGCTGCTCGGGGTCCAGACCGATGGTCGGCTCGTCCAGCAACAGCACCCCGGGGTCGCCGAGCAGGGCCGAGGCCAGGCCCAGCCGCTGGCGCATACCGCCGGACAGGCGCCGGACCCGGCTGTGGCGGCGGTCGTGGAGCCCGACCCGCTCCAGGACCCGGCGCACCTCGTCGTGGCGGGCGCGGCGTCCGCCCAGTTCCTTGAGCACCGCCATGTAGTCCAGCAGGCCGAACGCGGTGAAGTACGGGTAGAACGCGGGGTTCTGCGGCAGGTAGCCCAGGTCGCGGCGGATCTCGGTGCGCTCGGCGGCCCGCGCGGGGTCGTACCCGAACACGCGCAGTTCGCCGTCGTCGGCCTCCAGGTCGGTGGCCAGGCAGCGCAGCAGGGTGGTCTTGCCCGCGCCGTTGCGCCCCAGCAGCCCGGTCACGCCCGGGCCCAGGTCCAGGTCGACCCCGGCCAGGGCGGTGCGGGTGCCGTAGCGGTGCCCCAGCCCGCGGACGCTGACGGCGGCGGCCCGTGTGCTCGTCGCGCTCACGCCGTCCTCACCCGCAGCAGGAGCGCGCCGAGCAGGGCGGCGAGCGCGGCCGCCCACCACATCTGGGCCTGGGGTGCGAGCAGGTGCAGCGGAGTGGCGTCCTCGGAGGTGGTCAGGACGCCCAGAGCGGTCAGCCACAGCAGACCCACCGCGGCGCTGGCCGCGCCCAGGTGCATCCAGCGGCTGAGCACGAGGGATCCGGCGACCAGGGTGAGCGCGGGCAGCAGCCAGAACACCGCCTTCCACGGGGTGTGCGCGTGGGGCAGCAGCAGCGCCGCCGACATGCACAGGGTCAGCGCGGGCACCAGCACCGCGCAGGTCCGCAGGAACAGCAGCCGCTGGCCCGCCAGCGGTGTGACCGAGGTCAGGGAGTGGGCCGGGTCCACCCCGCGCCCGTAGGCCAGGGCCACTCCGGCCAGGGGCACCACCGGAGCGGTGAAGGTGAACATCAGCGATCCGCGCGGCAGGTGGTGCGCGGCCAGCAGGGCGGCCGTCAGCACCACGACCGTGGCCAGTAGCCAGGCCCGGTACAGGGAGGGGGTGGCGGCCAGCAGTTTGGCGGTGCCCTCGCCCAGTCCCAGCGAGGACAGCAGGGACTCGACCGGGCCGCGCCTGGGGCGGTCCACGACGTCGCGCAGGTCCTCCCAGCTCCGGGCCAGCCAGGGCTCGTCGGCGGGCAGCAGGTCGCGGCAGGGCGCGCAGTGGGTGATGTGGGCCTCCACGGACATGGCGGTGACGTCGTCGGAGCGGTGGTGGGCGTACTCGTGTGCCTGGGCAGGGGTCAGGTGCCAGCTCATGTCAGTGCCTCCCGTAGTCGCGCCTTGGCGCGCATGACCCGTGTCTTGACGGTTCCCTCGGGGATCTGGAGGATCTGCGCGGCCTCCCGGACGGTGAGTCCGTCGAGCACGGTGGCCTGGATGGCCGAGCGCAGTTCTGGCGAGAGGGAGTGCAGGGCGGCGCCCAACGGGCCGTGCTCGATGTTGAGCAGCACGGTGTCCTCGGCGGAGGCGTCGCCGATGGTCTCGTAGGGTTCGGTGTCGCTGTCGGCTATCCAGCGGTTGGCGCGTTTGCGCAGCTGGGAGATGAGCTGGCGGATCGCGATGGTCCACAGCCAGGCCCCGGCGTCGGTGTCGCCGGGGCGGGGGGTGAAGGAGCCCGCGTTCCTCCACACGGCCAGGAAGGTCTCCTGGAGGGCGGCGTCGAGCTGGTCGGGGTCCGAGCACCGGTAGCGCAGCCGGGCCCGCAGCCAGGTGGCGTGCCTGCGGTGCAGGAACTCCAGCGCACGGGTCTCGCCCGCGGCGACGGCGGCCAGCAGCACCGGGTCGGTGCTGTCCGGGTCGTAGGAGGGCGCGCGGCGGCGCGCGCGGCGGAGCAGCTTCACAGGAGGGACTATCGCGGGAGGCGCGTGTTTCGGTTCGGCGGACGGCGGACGGCGGACGGCGGACAGCGGGGCGCGGAGGCGCCTTTTCCACGGTAACCGCGCGGCGGTTTCGGTCTGGTCCCCGGCGTGGGAGAAAATGGGGCTTATGCGTCTGAGGATCTTCCTTGAGCCCCAACAGGGGGCCACCTACGAGGACCAGCTCACCGTCGCCAGGGCCGTCGAGGACCTGGGTTTTGACGCCCTGTTCCGGTCTGACCACTATCTGCACATGGGGGATCACGTCAGCGGCCTCCCCGGGCCCACCGACGCCTGGATCACTCTCGCCGGGCTCGCCCGGGACACCTCCCGTATCCGTCTGGGCACGCTGATGACCGCGGCGACGTTCCGCTACCCCGCGCCCCTGGCGATCTCCGTCGCCCAGGTCGACCGCATGAGCGGCGGCCGGGTGGAGTTCGGCTTCGGCTCGGGCTGGTTCGAGGAGGAGCACGCGGTCTACGGGATCCCCTTCCCCGCCACCGCCCGTGAGCGCTTCGACCGCTACGAGGAGCAGCTGGACATCATCACCGGCCTGTGGTCGACCCCGGTGGGGGAGACCTTCCGCTACGAGGGCAAGCACTACCGCCTGGCGGAGGGGCCCGCGCTGCCCAAGCCGCAGCAGGGTCCGCGTCCGCCGGTGCTGATCGGCGGCACCGGACCCAGGCGCACGCCGCGCCTGGCCGCCAAGTACGCCGACGAGTACAACGTGCCCTTCAGCTCGGTCGAGGACACCTCGGCCGCCTTCGAGCGGACCCGGGCCGCCGTGCGGGCCTCGGGGCGCGGCGCTCCGATGGTCTACTCCGCAGCGCAGGTCCTGTGCGTGGGCAGGGACGAGGCGGAGGTGGCCCGGCGTGCCGAGCGGATCGGCCGCGAGGTGCCCGAGCTGCGGGAGAACGGCCTGGCGGGCACCCCGAACGAGCTGGTGGACAGGATCGGCCGCTTCGCCGAGGCGGGCGCCGAACGCATGTACCTCCAGATGCTGGACATGTCCGACCTGGACCACCTGGAGCTGGTGGCGTCGCAGGTCGCGCCGCAGCTGGACTGATCCGCGGCCCCAAACGTTCGGGCGCCCGCGGGGTTCTGGAGGTGCCGGAGGGCGGGTTCCCGTGGGAGGACCGCGCCGTAGGCTCGGTTGAGGGTGGTGGCGGGCGACGGGTGGGGAAAGCGGAGCGGAGCCCCAGAAAGGCACAGCGAGGGGGCGGTCGCACACCGTTGGCGGCCGCCCGATAACTTGATATCGAGATACAAGTTAGATACCTTGACATCAAGATAACAGCGGGGTTCCCCTCGGCCCGCTCCCGGTTCGGGTGTGTGAAGTTGACCGCTTGACCGCACCCGGGCCGGACAACGTGGGCGCCCGCTACCAGTGGGCCGCCCGGCCGGTGGCGAGTGGTGTCGTCGCAGGCCACGGCGGCCCTGACGGAGGCCGGGAGGCAGGCGGAGGTCACCCCCGCGGCCCTTCGCCCCCGGTATTCGGTCAGGGCGGCCTCAGTAGGTCCCGCATCCGCCCCATGAGGCAGGATGCTGGGAACGTAAGTGGCGAGATCAGGAGGCAGACACCGTGTCCGCGAACAGCTTCGGCGCCCGTGACACGTTGCGCGTTGGCGACGAGTCGTACGAGATCTTCCGTCTGGAGACCGTTGAGGGTTCCAGGCGGCTTCCCTACAGCCTGAAGGTGTTGCTGGAGAACCTCCTGCGCACCGAGGACGGTGCGAACGTCACCGCCGACCACATCCGGGCCCTGGGCAGCTGGGATCCCAACGCGCAGCCCAACCAGGAGATCCAGTTCACCCCCGCGCGGGTGATCATGCAGGACTTCACCGGCGTCCCCTGCGTCGTCGACCTCGCCACCATGCGCGAGGCCGTGCGCGAGCTGGGCGGCGACCCGGACAAGATCAACCCGCTCGCCCCCGCCGAGCTGGTGATCGACCACTCCGTCGTCGTCGACCTCTTCGGCCGTCCCGACGCCTTCGAGCGCAACGTCGAGATCGAGTACGAGCGCAACTACGAGCGCTACAAGTTCCTGCGCTGGGGCCAGACCGCCTTCGACGAGTTCAAGGTCGTCCCGCCCGGCACCGGCATCGTGCACCAGGCCAACATCGAGCACCTGGCGCGCGTCACCATGAGCCGCGGCGGCCAGGCCTACCCCGACACCTGCGTCGGCACCGACTCGCACACCACCATGCAGAACGGCCTGGGCATCCTGGGCTGGGGCGTGGGCGGCATCGAGGCCGAGGCCGCCATGCTCGGCCAGCCGATCTCCATGCTCATCCCGCGCGTGGTCGGCTTCAAGCTGACCGGTGAGCTCCAGCCCGGCACCACCGCCACCGACCTGGTGCTCACCATCACCGAGCAGCTGCGCCAGCACGGCGTGGTCGGCAAGTTCGTCGAGTTCTACGGCGAGGGCGTGGCCTCCGTTCCGCTGGCCAACCGCGCCACCATCGGCAACATGAGCCCGGAGTTCGGCTCCACCGCCGCGATCTTCCCGATCGACGACGAGACCATCCGATACATGAAGCTGACCGGCCGCTCCGAGCAGCAGGTGGCCCTGACCGAGGCCTACGCCAAGGCCAACGGCTTCTGGCACGACCCGGCCAACGAGCCCGAGTTCTCCGAGTACCTGGAGCTCGACCTGGCCGAGGTGGTCCCCTCCATCGCCGGTCCCAAGCGCCCGCAGGACCGCATCGCGCTGTCGGAGGCCAAGAGCACCTGGCGCCACGACGTGCGCGACTACGTCGAGGACAGCACCGACGAGGCGGGCGAGGAGTCCTTCCCGGCCTCCGACGCCCCGTCCCAGACCGCCAACGGCGCCCGTCCGCACAAGGCCGTCAAGGTCACCATGGCCGACGGCACCGAGACCGAGATCGACCACGGTGCCGTGGTGATCGCCGCGATCACCTCCTGCACCAACACCTCCAACCCCTCGGTCATGCTGGGCGCCGCCCTGCTGGCCAAGAAGGCGGTGGAGAAGGGCCTGACCCGCAAGCCGTGGGTCAAGACCTCCATGGCCCCGGGTTCCAAGGTCGTCACCGACTACTACGAGCGCTCCGGCCTGACCCCGTACCTGGACAAGCTGGGCTTCAACCTGGTCGGCTACGGCTGCACCACCTGCATCGGCAACTCCGGCCCGCTGCCGGAGGAGATCTCCCAGGCCGTCCAGGACAACGACCTGGCCGTCTCCGCGGTCCTGTCCGGCAACCGCAACTTCGAGGGCCGGATCAACCCGGACGTGAAGATGAACTACCTGGCCTCGCCGCCGCTGGTGGTCGCCTACGCGCTGGCCGGGTCGCTGGACGTGGACATCACCACGGAGCCGCTGGGCGTCGACAAGGACGGCGAGCCCGTCTTCCTGGCCGACATCTGGCCGAGCGCCGAGGAGATCCAGCAGGTCATGGACTCCGCGATCGCCTCGGACATGTACGAGTCCGCGTACTCGGACGTGTTCGCCGGTGACGAGCGCTGGCGCTCGCTGCCCACCCCGACGGGCAACACCTTCGAGTGGGAGGGCGAGTCGACCTACGTCCGCAAGCCCCCCTACTTCGAGGGCATGGAGACCACCCCGGCCCCGGTCACCGACATCACCGGCGCCCGGGTCCTGGCCAAGCTGGGCGACTCGGTCACCACCGACCACATCTCCCCGGCCGGTGCCATCAAGCCGGGCACCCCCGCGGCCGATTACCTCAAGGCCAACGGTGTGGAGCGCCGCGACTTCAACTCCTACGGTTCGCGCCGCGGCAACCACGAGGTGATGATCCGGGGCACGTTCGCCAACATCCGCCTGCGCAACCAGATCGCGCCGGGCACCGAGGGCGGCTACACCCGCGACTTCACCCAGCCCGAGGGCCCGGTGTCGTTCATCTACGACGCCGCCCGCAACTACGCCGACCAGGAGATCCCGCTGGTCGTCCTGGGCGGCAAGGAGTACGGTTCCGGCTCCTCGCGCGACTGGGCGGCCAAGGGCACCAGCCTGCTGGGCGTGCGCGCGGTCATCACCGAGTCCTACGAGCGCATCCACCGCTCGAACCTGATCGGCATGGGCGTCCTGCCCCTCCAGTTCCCCGAGGGCCAGTCCGCCGACTCCCTCGGCCTGACCGGCGAGGAGACCTTCTCCATCACCGGCGTGACCGAGCTGAACGAGGGCGGCGTCCCGGACACGGTGAAGGTCAGCACCGACACCGGCGTGGAGTTCGACGCCGTGGTGCGCATCGACACCCCCGGTGAGGCCGACTACTACCGCAACGGCGGCATCCTGCAGTACGTGCTGCGCCAGCTGATCGCCAAGTAGGCGGGTCCGCGCGCGGGTGAGTCCGTGCGCGGGCACCCCACGCGGTTCCGCGGGGCCGTCACCGTCCGAGCGACGGTGGCGGCCCCGTTCGCGTTCGCCCCCTCCCTCTCCCGAAGGTAACGAAAAGGTATAGCCAGCGTGGTTTGCCCGTGTCGGGTCGGGTAGCGGCACCGGTAGGGAACGAACGCAAGCTACGGCGAAGGAACCGGATCAATGTCAGAGATCATCGAGACGGTGGAGGTCGACGTCCCGGTCACCGCCGCCTACGCCCAGTGGACGAGGTTCGAGGAGTTCCCCGCCTTCATGGAGGGGGTCGACAAGGTCGTCCGCACCGGTGACGGGCACATGCTCTGGACCATCGAGATCGGCGGCCAGAAGAGGGACTTCGAGGCCGTGGTCACCGAACAGGTCCCCGGGGAGCGGATCGCCTGGAAGACCACGGACGGCACGACCCACGCCGGGGTGGTGACCTTCCACCGCCTGTCCGACACCAGCAGCAGGATCACCCTCCAGCTCAAGACCGTCCCGGAGGGCGTGGTCGAGCAGCTCGGCGACAAGCTCGGCCTGGTCAAGACCCGTGCCAAGGGCGACATGAAGCGCTTCAAGGCCTTCGTCGGGCCCGGCAGGGAGAACCCGACCGGCTGACACGACGCAGGGTCCGGCCCCGCGCTGAGCCCGGTCCCCCCACCGCCGCGGAGGCGGTGGGGGGACCGGGCCGTGTCCGGGGCGGACCGTCCCGGACACCGAGGCGTCCGCTCCACGCCCGGACACGCGGACTCCCGGTGCCGCCGTGCGGCGCCGGGAGTCGTCCCTCGCGTTCGGTGTGTCAGTGGCTGCCGCTGCTGACGCTGGAGTGGTACGCCCCGTGGGGGCCGGCGTGCGACCAGGAGTGGTAGTACCAGGAGTGGCCGTGGTGGTGGCCGTGGCCGGAGCCGGACTTGACCACGTAGCTGTACGCCCCGTCGTCACCGGCTCCCGACCAGCTGGACGAGTAGTAGCTGTCCGCCGAGGCCAGGGCCGGGGCCCCGAGCGCCAGGACGGGTGCGGCGACGACGGTGAACGCGAAGCGGCGCAGGGTCTTCCTCTGCATGGTGGTGGGTTCCCTTCGAAGCTCGGGTCGGGGAGCGGCCGTGCGGGTGTGGTCGCCTCCAGACGCGCTCTCGGCGCATCGCTGGGCGCGTGACACCGCCCGACTGCGTCCTCTTTGTGCCTTTTGTCTCCTTTGTTCATCCTGACGCCGGAGCAGCCCAAGAGGGAACACCAGGGACCTGCGTAAACACCAAAATCGAGATGTCGGGCCCCGGGTGCGCGCGAAGCGCCGCCGGGGAGCCGGGGCGGCGGCGGCATCCGCGTGGTGGCCCGGGTTCCGCACGGCAGGATGTCCGGGAGCGCCCGTGAAAGTGGCGGGAGGGGGGCCCGCGGCGGCGGTGGAGGGTAAATCCCGGACATCTCACCTCCACCGCGACCCCACGTGACCCCCCGTGTCCGGGGCGGACCGTCCCGGGCGTCGTCGCGCCCGCTCCGCTCCGGACACGCGAACTCCCGGTGCCGCCGTGCGGCACCGGGAGCCGTCCTCGGGAGTCGGCGACCCTAGCCGGCGCCGCTCTCCGTGCTGGAGGAGTAGGCGCCGCCCTCACCGGCGACGTTGAAGGACTCCTCGAACCAGGAGTGGCCGTCACCAGCGAAGGCCTCGAGCTCGTAGTGGTAGGCCCCGCTGGAGTTGGCGCCGCTGGACTCCACCTCGTAGTACGCGTCCGCCGAGGCCAGGGCCGGAGCCCCGAACGCCAGAGCGGGTGCGGCGACGGCCGTGATCGCGATGCGGCGCAGGGTCTTCTTCTGCATGACAGTGGGTTTCCCTTCGTGGCTTGGTGCGGGGACTCCGACGCCGTGCGGGCGGTCTCAGGTCGACGCTGTCCGCGAGGTGCGAAAGCGCGTGGAACCACCGGGCGTTCTCCCCGCTTCCCAGCCTGCGGCCGAGCAGGCCAAGGGGGAACACCAGAAAGCTGACTAAACTCCAAAATCGGGACATTCAGCAAAAAAGCGTGTGCGGAGCGTACGGAAGCCGCCGGGCGCGGTGGCCGGATCACGGGCGGGACGGGCTCTCCCGGGTCTCCCGCCCCCTCCGCGTCCGGGCCGCGGACGGGCCCCACCCCGGCTGATGTCCGTAAACCTCCGTTATGCTCACCGCATGCCCGGCCCCACCAGCCCCCGCTTCCGGCTCATTTCGGCCGCCGCCCTCCCGGTGCTGCTGATCCTCCTCCCGGTCCTCGGCGCAACCACCCCCTCCTCGGCGCAGCCCGAGCCCGAAGCCGGGATCCACGAGGAGCACGCGACCCCCGCGGAGCACTACGCGGCCCTGCTGGCCGAGCAGCCCGAGGGCGCCGCCGTGGTCGTGGACGACGCCCTGGCCGGCCGGTACGACCTGGAGGAGCTGGAGGCCGGCCTCCACGACTCCTTCGGCGGACTGGACGTGCCCTACCACGTCGTCGCCAGCCCCTTCCCCGGCACGGAGCCGCAGTGGGGAGGGGACATGCTGCCCTCCCTGGTCGACCGCGTCGGTGCGGACGGCCTCTACGTCCTCCTGCAGCCCGACAGCGTTCCCCTGGCCCAGGCCGCGGGCGTCGACCTCCCGGTGGAGGCCGCCTCCGACGCGGTCCGCTACGCCCCCGTTCTGGACTACTACGGCACCCCCCTCGACGAGGTCGCCGACGCCTTCGCGCTGGCCCTGGCCGACCCGGACGCGCAGGCCACGGCCGACCGCCTCCGGCAGGAGTACTCCTCCGAGCAGGACGCCTACCGGACGCCCACGGCCTGGGAGGAGTTCCTGGCGGACCTGGACCCGACCAGGTCGGTCGGGCCCAGCAACCTGGGCTTCCTGGTCAGCACCGTGAGCGGCGCACTGCTCACCCTGTCCCTCTTCCACGTGTGGCGGACGCGCCGCAGGGGAGGCGGCACGGTCGCCGCGGTCACCGTCGCCGCGGTGTTCGGGCTGGCCCTGCCCGCCGCCGGTGTGGCCGGGGCCCTGTACTACATGGACAGCGTGCCCCTGGACGCGAACGAGCTCCCCGACCCCCTGGAACAGGCCCGGTCGGAGCCGCCCTACGTGCCCTCCACCGTGCGCGTGGAACGGGTGGTGGACGGGCTCGGCGACGGCTCCCTCTACGTGGACCCCCTGAGCCCGCTGCCCCGTGAGGGGCTCACTGAGGCCGCCGAGCGCGCGGAGCGGTCCTCCGTCCCGGTGTACGCGGTCGTCCTCCCGATGGCCGACAGCGACGAGAGCGAGGGCGAACCGGGCCGGTTCGCGCACGCGATGCACCACGTCCTGGGCGAGGACGGCGTCTACGCCGTCATCACCCAGGAGGCCTACGAGGGGACACCCGAGACGACCGTGCTCGCCTTCGGGGCCGGCCTGGAGTCCTACTACCTGGGCCGGGCACTGGACGAGGGCGGTGCCACGACCCCTGCGCAGGAGCTCGGCCTGCTGCTGGACGCGATCGAGCAGCTCCCGCGCGACCCGGAGGCGGGGAACCCGCTGCCTCCGGACACCTCGGTGACCGTTCCCGAACCGCGTACGGCGCGCTTCTGGGAGGACTTCTGGGCCGGGGCGCTGTTCCTGGGCCCCATGCTCGGCGCGATCCTGCTGGGCGCGGTGCTGGGAACGGCGGCCCTGGTGCGGGCTTCGCGCGGGATGCGCGGACGCCAGCCCTCCCCGCGCGCCCTGCGCCGCACCGCCGAGCGCGAGCGCGCGCGGCTGGCCACCCTGGTCTCCTCCGACCGGGTCGAGCGCCTCCCGGGCTCGATGATGCCCCCGGTCGAGGCGGCGCTGATGGTCATGGACGCCGACCCCGACGACCTCGACCTGGTCGGCGTGGCGGTCGTCTCCCGCAGGGCGCACGCCGCGCTGGAGGACCCCGGGTCCGTGGACGTCTCGCCGTGCATGGTCAACCCCCTGCACGGGCCCGCCTCGGCGTTCAGGCGCACCGGTCCGCGGGAGCGGCGGGGTCTGTTCCCCGTGTGCCGGGCGTGCGCCGACCTGACCGAGCAGCAGCGCACGGTCGCCGTGCTGCGCGTGCGCGACGGCGGGGGGACGCGGCGGGACCACCTGTCGATGAACGAACGCGCGTGGGTCCGGTACCGCTTCGGGGCCGAGAATCCCGCGCGCATGGCCGAGAGGCTCCTGGAGGAGATCGATGCCCGCTGATTCCCCGCTGGCCCGGTACGCGGCGCGGGCGCTGGCCGCGTCCTGCGCCGTGCTGCTCCTGTGCCCCGCGACCGGTGCCCTGGCCCAGGACCTGAACGCGCAGGGCCCGGACACGCAGGGCCCGGACACGCAGGGCCAGGGGGACCGCACCCAGGCCATCGCCGACGCGCTGGAGGGGTCGCCGGTCTACGTCGACCCCGCCTACGAGTCCGCCTTCCCGGCCGGGGACCAGGAGCGCGTCGCCGGGGTCATCGAGTCCTCCGACCTGGACCTGTACGTGATCGCGGTGCCTTTGACGGACGGCGACGCCTGGGACGGGGACGCGGCCACGCTCGTGTCGGTCGTGCACGACCGCAGGGGCGGCGGCGAGGGGCACTACCTGGCCTACGACGAGGTGTCGGGGTACCACGGGGCGGACTTCGGTCCCGGTGCCCAGGACGCGGCACCCGCGCACCACGGGGCCCTGGCCGCCTCCTACGAGACGGACTTCGACGGCTCCATGCTCCAGCAGGCCGACGCGGCCGTGGAGGCCGCGCTGTCCGACGACCCCCGAGCGGCCTACGAGGCGGCCCTCCAGGCCTACGAGGAGGCCAACCCCCAGATCACGGACCCGGGCGCGAATGTCGGGCAGGAGGCCGACACAGGGCAGGGGGCGGCTTCGGAGACGGGGTCCGGCCCGCTGCTCGCGGTCGGGGCCGCGGTCGCGGTCCTGCTCGCGCTCGTGCTGGCGCTGCTCGTGCGCAACCGCCTCACCGCGCGCCGGGGCAGGAGCAGGGCGGCCTCGATCACCCAGCACGCGGCCTTCGACAACGCCGACCGCGCCCAGTTGGACTCCCTGGTCGAACAGGGCGAGCGCGACCTCATCGAGGTGGGCGAGCGCCTGAGCCGCATGGACGCGGGCTCGGGGACGGGCGCCAGGTCGGGGCAGAGCCTCCAGCGCGCCCTGGACGCCCGCTCCGCGGCCGCCGCGGTCCACGACCGGATGGCCGCGGAGGGAGCCACCCTGCCCGACGCCGTGGGCGTGCTCGTGCTGCTCGACATCGCCGAGGACGCGCTGGAGAGCACGGCCAAGGGCTCGCGCTCCGCCGTCCGGCGCCGCCACTGCTACGCCAACCCGCTGCACGGCACGAACACCAAGGTGACGCCCTGGCGGGAGTTCGGCGGCACGCGCACCATCCGCGTCCCGCTGTGCCCCGACTGCGTCAGGGCCGTCCGAGACCGGGTGCGCCCCGTCGTCCTGCCCGCCGAGCACGGCGGCGACACGGTGCCCTACTACGAGGTGCCCGCCGAGGAGAGCGTGTGGGCCGCCACCGGCTACGGCACGCTCACCGACGACCTCGTCCAGCGCGTCCAGCGCGGCGACCACCGGCCCCGGGAGCGCGACCTCTGACGGCCCGGCCGTGACGCGGGCGGGTATTCGGACGGGCACGGGGAGAGAACGTTTCGTCCCCGCACGGCATCGGACCACAGGGAACGGGACTTCGGTGCCCACCCATGTCCCCGGGTCCGGGCCGACCGAAACGTGGCTATAGTTCCCACGGGCCCGTCATGGGCCCACCGGGGGAAGCGATGACGACGGATACGGGGTGGCCTGGTGGAGGACCAGCACGTCCAGAAGGGTGACGGCGGGGCGGGCCAGCCCCCCGGCCGCACGGCGGGGAACTACCGGCTGGTGCGGTCGCTGGGGCGCGGCGGTTTCGGCGAGGTGTTCCTCGGAGAGGACCCCGACGGCGGCCGCGCCGCGGTTAAGATCCTGCACGCCAGCTGGGCGGGGGATCCGGAGATGCGCCGCCGCTTCAGCACCGAGGTCGAGCAGGCCCGGCGGGTGAGCGGCTTCTGCATCGCCGCGATCCTGGACGCCGACCCCGGGGCCGCCGAGCCGTGGATCGCCACCGAGTTCATCGACGGCCCCACGCTCCAGCGCGCCGTGGCCACCCAAGGCCCGCGCGGCGGCGTCGAACTGCACCGCCTGGCCATCTCCACGGCCACCGCGCTGGCCGCGATCCACGCGGCCGGGGTCGTGCACCGCGACCTCAAACCCGACAACATCATGCTGGCCGCGGACGGCCCGCGGGTGATCGACTTCGGTATCGCCCGCGCGGTCGAGACCACCTCGGTCACCGCCAGCGGTGTGGTGGGCACGATCGGGTACATGGCGCCCGAGCAGCTGGAGGGCATGCGGCTGACCTCGGCGGTGGACATCTTCTCCTGGGGCTCGGTGATGGTCTACGCGGCCACCGGGCACGAGGCCTTCCCCGGTCCCACCCAGGCCTCCCGCATCGCCCGCATCCTGGGCGGCGAGCCCGACCTCGGCCCCCTCACCGAACCGCTGGCCGGGATCGTCCGCGCCTGCCTGGACAAGGACCCCGACCGGCGTCCCGACGCCACCACCCTGCTCAACCAGCTGGTCTCCGCACCCGCCGACGGCACGGCCGCGCGCTCGGCGGCCCCGGCGCGGTCGGGCGACGGCGGCACCCGGGTCCTGCCCCCGCCCGACGTACGCACCCGGGTGGAGACGGACCCCACCCGGGTCGCCCCCGACGAGCACCCGCGGACCCATCCCACCCGAGTGGCTCCCCCGGCCCCGGTGGACCCGACCCGGGTCGCTCCCGCGGACTCTCCGCGGGTGGACGCGACACGCGCCTACACGCAGATGGCCCCGGGCGCCGCCGCGGCCGGTCTGGCGCCGCCGTCCGCGCCGTCGTACTCCACGACTCCGCCGCCCTACTCCCCGCCCTCCGACGCGGGCGCGGTGAACGGTGTCCACACGCCGCCGCCCTACCCCTCGCTGTCCGGGGCGGGTCCGGCCAGCGGCCTCCACACCTCGCCGCCGTACCGGTCGGGCGTGCCCCCGTACCACTTCCACGGCATCCGGTTCACCGACCCGGGCGACCTGGCCGAGGCCATGCAGCAGAACTGGAGCGCGGCCGTCCAGGTCTTCAGCGACCCGGCCGAACGGGCGGCCCTGGGCGCCTGGCTCGTCAACGACCTCGGCGACACCACGGTGGACCGGTCCCTGTTCCGGGGACACGTCAACAACGACGCCAACCTTGCGCTGGCCTCGTTCGTCTCGCAGCTGCGCCCCGACCTGCCGCCGATCTTCCGCGGCCGGGGCGCCACCGTGGCCGAGCTGGGCGAGATGTTCGACGACCCGCGCCCCCTGCTGACCGGTGCGCCCAAGGCCAACGAGATGGTCCTGATGGCCCGCCCGAGCGTGCTCAGGACCATGGGCGCCCACCACGGCGCCGACTCCGCCGACCTGATGCGCCTCGCCGAGCAGCTCGACGAGGCCGAGCGGGCCGCCAACGACTTCCAGGAGCAGCTCACCGGCGAACTGGAGGGCTGGCGCGCGGCGCGCGTCAGCGTGAGCGCGGCCCTCATCCTGGCCTTCCTGCTGCGCCCCGAGCGCCTGGTGCCGCCCGGCGACGGCGGTGACACGGGCCTGGGGGAGTGGGTGTCGATCCTCTGGAGCCGCGTCGAGGGGGCGCCGGTGCCCGTCAGCGCCGGTTACGCTGCCGTGGTCTACGGCGCCCTGTCGACCATGCGGTCTCTGGCCGAGCAGCGGCGGAGCTGGGAGACCCGGCACAACAAGGTCAGCACCGACCACGCCGACCTGCGCCGCGGGGTGAGGCTCCAGGAGCAGTTGCTCCTGGGCCTGCGGATCTGCCGGTTCGCCATCTTCGGCATCCCCGCCGGTCTGCTCGCCGGGATGGCGACGGGCAGCGGCATGGAGGGGATCGCGGGCCTGCTCATGTCCGTGGGCGTGTTCGGCCTGGTCGGGGCGATCGCCCTGGAGGTGACCGTGCGGGTCGTCTCCGGCGGCGTGGCCCGGCGCAACCAGCGCTCCCACGAGCTCAACGGCGCGGCGGCGCAGCTGCCGCAGCTGACGTCGGGCGTCGCCCGTATCCAGGACGACCTGCGCAGGGCCAGGGAGATCTGCGGGCGGCGCTGACCCGCGCCGCGTCCCGTGCGGACCGGCGGCCGGTCACCGGGCGGGGTTGGCGACCACCACGTCGGCGTGCTCCCGGGGCCGGTCGCGCCGGTGGAACGCCTCCTCCTGCTCCGCCCACGCCTGCCGGTGCGGCGCGTAGACGGACGCGTCCCACCGGCCGTCCAACCGCCGTGTGCGCTCACCGTCGGGAGCGTCCACCCACACCAGCAGGTCCAGCAGGCCGCGCACGGCGGCGGCGCCGGAGCCGCAGCCCTCCACCACGAGGACCCCGCCCGCCGCCACGTCACCGGGCAGCGCCGTCCACTCCCGCGCGAACGCCCCCCGCTCCCAGTCGTAGCGCCGCCAGGCCGCCCGCTCCCCGCGCGCGAGCGGGGCCAGGACCCGCCCGCGCAGCAGCTCGGAGCCCTCGTCCAGGCCACGCCAGCCCGGATAGAGGTCCTCCATGGTCAGCACGGCGGCGGCCTCGCCCCGCCGGACCAGGGCCGCGCGCAGCGCGTCGGCCACCGTGCTCTTGCCCGCGCCCGAGCGGCCCTCGACCGCCACGGCGCGTGTTCGGCCCGAGGCCCGGGCGGGCGGGGGGACCGCCCGGGCCAGGAGGTCGGCCCACCCGGGCTCGGCGGTGCTGATGCGTGCTCTGCTCACCTTCGGACCCTAACGCGGCGGATGCGAAGTTCCAGCTTGCGTTCATTGCTTGTAGCATTCCTCGCAACAGTGCCGAAACTCGGCCACGAAAGCAGGGGGAGGGCACCTGGTGACCGAGGCCGCCGCGACACCGGGATCACAGTCAGCCCTGCGCCGGGCCAACGAGCGGCGGGTCGTGGACGTGCTGCGCAGCGAGGGCACCCGCACCCAGGCCGAGCTGGCCCGGGCCACCGGCCTGTCCGCGGCCAGCGTCTCCAACATCGTCCGCGGCCTGCGCGCCGCCGGGACGGTCCTGGTGCGCGACACCTCCTCCAACGGCCGCCGGGCCAAGGCGATCACCCTCGTGCGCCAGCCCGGCGCGGTCGTGGCCGTGGACTTCACCGCCGACAGCGTCCGCGTCGCGGTGGGCGACAGCGACGGCAACATGCTGGCCCGCGAGGAGATCGGCTACGACGTGGCCTCCGACGCCGAGCGCGGGGTGCGCCGCGCCGCCTGGCTGGCCGAGACCATCCTGCTGCGCAGCCGGGTCGACCGGGGCACCGTCTCCTCCGTGGTGGCCTCCATCCCGGGGCCGATCGACCCCGGCACCGGCGAGGTCGGCGGCATCTCCTGCCTGACCCGCTGGGCGGGTTTCCGCCCCGCCAAGGCGCTGACCGAGCGGCTGGGCCTGGAGGTGCTGGCCGAGAACGACGCCAACCTCGCGGTCCTGGCCGAACAGCACCGGGGCGCGGGCGTGGGCGCCGAGCACGTGGTCCACCTGGTCATCAGCGACGGCGTGGGCGCGGGCATCATGATGTCGGGCCAGCTCTTCCGCGGCGCGGGCGGCACGGCCGGGGAGATCGGGCACATCGCGCTGGACCCGCGCGGGCACGTGTGCCGGTGCGGCAACCGGGGCTGCCTGGAGACCTTCGTCGGCGCGAGCTACCTGCTGGACATGCTGCCGCAGAACACCGACGTGGCGCGCGGCCCCGGCCCCGCCCGGATCCCGGACATGGTGGCCGCGGCGCTGGAGGGCGACCCCGGCAGCCGCCGCATCATCGCCGAGGCGGGCACCGCGCTGGGCCAGGGCACCGCGATCGTGGCCAACCTGTTCAACCCGGACCGGGTCGTCGTGGGCGGTGACCTGGCCGAGGCCGGTGACCTGCTGCTGGAGCCGATGCGCCGGTCGATGGAGCTGGGTTCGCTGGGCAGTGCCCTGGAGCGGCTCGAACTGCTGCCGAGCGTGCTGGGCAGGGACGCCTCGCTGTACGGGGCGCTGCGCATGGCCGCCCAGCAGACGAACTAACAGTCCGAAACCTGATTTCTTGTGCGACCGGTGACGGGGAAGCGCCGCGCGGTCGCACCGCGTTCCCGCTGCGGGGGCGCGTGGGCCTCCGGAGGGGCCCGTAGCAGGTCGGGCGGTGGGCGGGTCCTTCGTTGAACGGGGTTCGCACGTAGGCTGACAGGGCGACGAACACCGAGGTCAGTGCCGGAGCGGGCCGTCGTTCGGTAAAAACCGAAACTCCTTCACGTGAGCTCACACGTCCAGAACGCCGCTCTGGCCTGGGTTTTTCATGGTTTCACACCCTGAACGCAAGGCCCGTGATGTTTCGGTTATGTGTTCAGGAGTTGACGACAAGGTAGCGGCGGGGTTTGACTTCACTCCACCACTCGCGAGTTCCACCGTCCGCATCCCCCGTCATGAGAGGTACCTAGCGTTGAACGCACGACGCTTCACACCGCGGCACACGGCCGTCGGCTTCGCCGCCGCGGGAGCCGCTCTCGCCCTCCTCGTCTCCGGTTGTGGCTCGCTCACGACCACCGGTGGCGAGGCCGAGCAGGAGACCCACACCGTGGAGGAGGGCTTCCACGTCGGGCTGCTCCTGCCCGACCTCCACACGGCCCGCTACGAGGCCTTCGACCGCCCCTTCTTCGAGGAGGCGATCAACGAGCTGTGCCCCAACTGCGAGATCTCCTACGCCAACGCGGACCAGTCCGTGAGTGAGCAGCAGACCCAGGCCCAGGCCATGCTGACCGACGGTGTGGACGTGCTCGTCCTGGACCCGGTGGACGCCGCCGCCGCGGCCGGAACGGTCAACGAGGCCAGGTCCCAGGGCGTGCCCGTGGTCGCCTACGACCGCCTCGCCGAGGGCGGCGCGGACATGTACGTCTCCTTCGACAACAACCGCGTCGGCCAGGTCCAGGCCGAGTCGCTGCTGGAGGCCCTGGAGGAGGAGGGCACCACCGGTGACGGCTCGATCGTCGTCATGCACGGCTCGCCCACCGACCCCAACGCCGCCAGCTTCAAGGCCGGGGCCATGGGCGCCTTCGAGGACCAGATCGAGATCGGCCAGGAGTTCGACACCCCGGAGTGGTCACCGGACGAGGCCAACGCCCAGATGGAGGGCGCCATCACCTCCCTGGGCCTGGACGAGATCACCGGCGTCTACGCCGCCAACGACGGCATCGCCTCCGGTGTCATCTCCGCCCTGCGCAGCGCGGGCGTGGACGTGGCGGACCTGCCCCCGGTGACCGGACAGGACGCCGAGCTCGCGGGTATCCAGCGCATCATCGCCGGTGAGCAGTACATGACCGTCTACAAGGCCATCCAGCCCGAGGCCCAGGTCGCCGCCGCCATGGCCGTCGGCCTGGCCACCGGTGAGGACCCCGAGCTGGGCGAGCACACGCTCACCGAGGTCGAGGACGGAGGCGGCGAGACCGTCCCCGCCGTCCTGCTGGAGCCGATCGCGGTCACCGCGGAGAACGTCAGCGACACGGTCGTCTCGGACGGGATCTACAGCATCGAGGAGATCTGCACCGACGACTACGCCGACACGGACTTCTGCCAGGAAGCCCTGTAGAGCCGGTGCGGACGTCCCAGACCCGGGACGGGCGGGCGCCCCGCCGCCCGCCGTCCCGGGCCAGGGCGAGAGAAGAGAAGCGAACGCATGAGCACACCAGTCCTGGAACTGTCCGGGATCTCCAAGACCTTCGGTGCGGTCCGCGCCCTGAGCGACGTCGACTTCCACGTCGGCGAGGGCGAGGTCGTCGCCCTGCTCGGTGACAACGGCGCCGGCAAGTCCACGCTGGTCAAGGTCATCTCCGGAGCCCACCCCGCCGACAGCGGCGGTGTCATCACCTGGGACGGCAAGCCGGTCAGCATCAACGCCCCCTCCGACGCCCAGCGCCTGGGGATCGCCACCATCTACCAGGACCTCGCCCTGTGCGACAACCTGGACATCGTCGGCAACCTCTTCCTGGGCAACGAGAAACTGCACTTCCCCGGCACCCTCGACGAGGTCGAGATGGAGGGCCGGGCCATGGAGCTGCTGGACTCGCTGTCCGTGCGGATCCCCAGCCTGCGCGTCCCGGTGGCCTCCCTCTCCGGAGGCCAGCGCCAGATCATCGCCATCGCCCGCTCCCTCCTGGGCAAGCCGCGCGTGGTGATGCTCGACGAGCCCACCGCCGCCCTGGGCGTCGCCCAGACCGCCCAGGTCCTCGACCTCATCGAGCGCCTGCGCGACCAGGGCCTGGGTGTGCTGCTGATCAGCCACAACATGGCCGACGTGCGCGCGGTGGCCGACCGCGCCGTGGTCCTGCGCCTGGGTCGCAACGCCGGGAACTTCCCCGTCGCGGAGACCAGCTACGAGGAGATCGTGGCCGCCATCACCGGTGCCGCCGACAACCCGGTCAGCCGCCGCTCCGAGCGCACCGGCGCCTCGGCCCTGGCCACGGAGGACAAGTGATGACCCAGCAGATCCCCGTCTCCAAGGCACCCGCCACGGGTGCGGGCGGCTCCGCCGAGTCCAAGCGCGACCCGCGCCTGCTGACCACGGCGGCCTCGCCCAAGGGCTGGCTCGACGCCCTGCGCCGCAACCTGCGCGGCGGCGAACTGGGTCCGATCCCCGTGGTCATCGGCCTGATCCTCATCGCCGTCGTCTTCCAGTCGGCCAACGACCGGTTCCTGTCGCCGCAGAACCTGTCCAACCTCACCGTGCAGATCGCCGCCATCGGCCTGATGACCACCGGCGTGATCATGGTCCTGCTGCTCGGCGAGATCGACCTGTCCATCGGCTCGGTCGCCGGACTCGCCGCCGCGGTCCTGGGCGTGCTGGCCGTCAAACAGGGCGTCTCGGAGTGGATCGCGATCGGCGCGGCCCTCGTCGTCGGCCTCGTGGTGGGCCTGATCCACGGCGTCGTCTTCGCCAAACTCGGGGTACCGGCCTTCGTGGTCACCCTCGCCGGCCTGCTGGGCTGGCAGGGCCTGCACCTGTACCTGATGGGCGCCGACGGCACCATCAACACCAGCCCGAGCGGGCCGATCTCGCTGCTGACGCAGACCTTCTTCGTCCCGGTGGTGGGCTGGGCGCTCGCCGTCCTGGCCGTCGTCCTGTACGTGGTCTCCGTGGCGGCGGCGGAGCGGCGCAGGCGCCAGGCGAACCTGCCCTACAAGCCCTGGACCGAGATCCTCTTCCGGGCGGCCCTGCTGTTCGTGCCGATCCTCGTCGCCGTGTGGGTGCTCAACCAGTACAAGGGCGTGCCGCTGGCCTTCCTGATCTTCGTGGGCTTCGTGGTCGTGCTCGACCTGGTCCTGCGCAAGACCCGCTACGGCCGCATGGTCTACGCCGTCGGCGGCAACGCCGAGGCGGCGCGCCGCGCCGGCATCAACGTGGACATGATCCGCATCTCGGTGTTCGGGATCGCCTCCGTCCTGGCCGCCCTGGGCGGGATTATGCTGACCTCGCGCAACTTCGCGGCGAGCGTGGCCACCGGCGGCGGCGAGGAGCTGATGATGGCCATCGCCGCCGCGGTCATCGGCGGCACCAGCCTCTTCGGCGGGCGCGGCAACGCCTACTCCGCCCTGCTCGGCGGCCTGGTCCTGGGCGCGATCACCTCCGGCCTGCTGCTGTTGCAGATGGACACCTCGGTCCGGTTCATGATCACCGCCGCCGTCCTGCTGGTCGCGGTCATCCTGGACTCCGTCTCCCGCCGGGGCCGCAAGACCCACGCCAGGGGAGGCGCCTGACCGGCGCGGCGACGCGAGCCATCCCCGGGCGGCGGACGGCGCCCACTCCCCGCCGTTCCCGCCCCCTCCCGCCCGGTCCGGCGCCCCAGGCGCCGGGCCGGGCCTTCGCGCTGCCCGCTGTGCCCGTTGCCCGCGCGCCGTTGGGGTCGGTGCAGGGCGTGCGGCGGTGGCGCGCCGAAGGGGGTCGGGCTCTCACGAAGCGCAACCATGCAACCATGCGCGCGTAGAGCCCAGGCTGATGCTGGGTGCAGTGTCAGCTCGGGCTCTACGGGTGCCTGGTTGAGGTCGCCTGAAAAGGGACGCCCCCTGGGGCGGGGCACCACTGAAAGTTCCCCCTCAACCCCCGCGACGAAGCGCGGCTGGAGACCGGACCCACAACCCCATGAACTTGCTGACACAGGGACGCTCTACACCAGCCCCCTGCGGCGCACCACCGCTGTGCGTTCTACGTCAACTCCCCATCCCCGGGAACTGAACGGCCGCCGAGCCCGCGCGATCGTCCCACCTTCCTACCTCTTGAACCCGGTCGGGACGGTGGGGATGTAGCGTCGCACGTCGTGCCCGTAGAACTCTCCGCCGCCTCCTTCCTCGCACCCAGCGGCCACGGCCTGCTCGCCCCCACCGACGTGGTGGCGTTCGTCGTCGCCGCGGTGGTCGCCGTCGTCGTCGGGGCCGCGGTGCAGAGCACCGTCGGCCTCGGCCTCGGGCTGGTCGCCGCGCCCGTCCTGTCCTTCCTGGACCCCACCCTCGTGCCGGGGGCGCTCCTGGTCGCCGTGATCGTCCTGCCCGGGCTCACGCTCCTCCAGGAGTGGCGGCACGTGGACTGGCGCGGCATCGCCTGGGGGCTGCCCGCGCGCCTGCCCGGGACCGTCCTGGGCGTGTGGGTGGTGGCCGCCCTGGAGCCCCGCGCCCTCGCCGGCGCGGTCGGGGCGATGGTGCTGGTGGCCGTCGTCCTCTCGGTCTGGTCCCTGCGGGTGCGCATCACCCCGGTCTCCCTCGTGGCGGCGGGGACCCTGTCCGGGCTCACCGGCACCGCCACCTCGATCGGCGGCCCGCCCATGGCATTGCTCTACCAGTACGAGGAGCCCGCCCGGGTCCGCGCCACCCTGGCCGCGTTCTTCCTCCTGGGCGGCGCGGTCTCCCTGACCGCCCTCGTCCTGGGCGGCCAGATGGACGTTCGGACCGCCGCCGTCGGGGCCTGCGCGATCCCCTTCGTCGTCGCGGGATTCCTCGTCGGAACCGTGCTGCGCCGCCGGGTCGACGCCGGATGGCTGCGCGTGGTCCTGTTGGCGGTGGTGTCGGTCTCCGCGCTGGGCCTGCTCGCCCAGGCCGCGCTGGGATGACGCGCGGCCAGGGGCGATACCGCTTCGGGGACCGAGTAATGTACGCGAAAACCCGGTAACCGGACGGCGTGGGCGCGCCAGGGGCCGCTCCCACGCGGGGTTGGGTAGGACCCGTGGACGTACGCCCATAAACTCGGGTATGCATACCTGCCGGTAGCCAAGCCCGGCCCACGTCAGGGGCCCGGAACGGCAAACTCAACGGACACGCGGGACGAGGGGACTGACGAGACAGTGGCACTGTTCGAGTCGATACACAATCCGGAAGCGCTCAAGAGGCTTCCGGCCGACCAGCTCCCTGCGCTGGCACAGGAGATCCGGGACTTCCTGGTCGACTCCTGCTCCCAGACCGGCGGGCACCTGGGCCCCAGCCTCGGCGTCGTCGAGCTGACCATCGCGCTGCACCGGGTCTTCGACTCCCCGAAGGACCCCGTCATCTTCGACACCGGGCACCAGGCCTACGCGCACAAGATCCTCACCGGCCGCCACGACTTCACCAACCTCAAGTCCGAGGGCGGCCTGTCCGGGTACCCCTCCCGCGCCGAGTCCGAGCACGACTTCGTCGAGAACTCCCACGCCTCCACCGCGCTGTCCTACGCCGACGGCATGGCCAAGGCCAACGAGGTGCAGGGCCGCACGGACCGCACCGTGGTCGCCGTCATCGGCGACGGCGCCCTCACCGGCGGCATGGCCTGGGAGGCGCTCAACAACATCGCCGAGCGCCGGGACCGGCGCCTGGTCGTCGTGGTCAACGACAACGGCCGCTCCTACTCGCCCACCATGGGCGGTCTGGCCGACCACCTCGCCTCCCTGCGCATGGCCCCCGGCTACGAGCAGGCCCTGGACCTGGCCAAGACCACCCTCAACCGCACGCCCGTGGTCGGCCAGCCCCTCTACGAGGCGCTGCACGGCATCAAGAAGGGCCTCAAGGACGCCATCCAGCCGCAGATGATGTTCGAGGACCTGGGCCTGAAGTACCTCGGTCCCATCGACGGCCACGACGAGCAGGCCCTGGAGAAGGCGCTGCGCCGCGCCCGCGACTTCGGCGGCCCGGCGATCGTCCACTGCATCACCCAGAAGGGCAAGGGCTACGCCCCGGCCGAGAACCACGACGAGGACCAGTTCCACGCCCCGGGTCCCTTCGACGTGGCCACCGGCCAGGCCAAGCCCGGCTCCAAGGCCGTCAAGTGGACCTCGGTCTTCGCCGACACCATGGTGGAGATCGGCGCCGAGCGCCCCGACGTGGTGGCCATCACCGCCGCCATGCTCCACCCCACCGGCCTCAACAAGTTCGCCGAGGCCTACCCCGAGCGCACCTTCGACGTGGGCATCGCCGAGCAGCACGCCGCCACATCGGCCACCGGCATGGCCATGAACGGCCTGCACCCGGTCGTGGCCGTCTACGCCACCTTCCTCAACCGCTGTTTCGACCAGGTGCTCATGGACGCCGCCCTGCACCGCCAGGGCGTCACCTTCTGCCTGGACCGCGCCGGGATCACCGGCAACGACGGCGCCAGCCACAACGGCATGTGGGACATGTCCATCCTCCAGGTGGTCCCGGGCCTGCGCCTGGCCGCGCCCCGCGACGCCGAGCGCCTGCGCACCCTGGTGCGCGAGGCCGTCGCCGTCGAGGACGCGCCCACCGTCGTGCGCTACCCCAAGGGTGCGGTCGCCGAGCAGCTGGACGCCGTGGGCAAGGTCGGCTCCATGGACCTGCTCCGCCGCGCCGCCGACGGCGGCAACTCCAAGGACCTGCTCATCGTGGGCGTGGGCACCATGGCCCAGGTCGCCTGCGAGGTCGCCGACCGGATGGCCGCCCAGGGCCTGGGCGTCACCGTCGTCGACCCCCTGTGGGTCAAGCCGCTGGACGAGGCCCTGGTCGCCGAGGCCGCCGAGCACAGCGTCGTCGCGGTCATCGAGGACAACGGCCGCACCGGCGCGGTCGGTGACGCCGTGGCCCGCCTGCTGCGCGACCGCGACGTCGACGTCCCGGTGCGCACGTTCGGCATCGCGCAGGAGTTCCTGGACCACGCCAAGCGCGACGACATCCTGCGCGAGCAGGGCCTGACCCCCCAGGAGCTGTCCCGCAGCCTCACCGAGACGGTCTCCCGGCACACCGACGGCGCCAAGTCCGCCGGCGAACTGGCCGACGAGACCGCCTGAGCACACGCGTCCCAGGCAGCCCGGGGGACGTTCCCGGGCTGCCAGAATGGGCGCATGAGCTCCTCCGAACCTGAGCAGCACAGCACCGCCGCACCGCTCCGGGTGGCCGTGATCGGCTCCGGCCCGGCGGGCGTCTACGCCGCCGACGCCCTGACCCGGCAGCGGCGCGTGCCCGTCCGGGTCGACGTCATGGACCGCCTGCCCACGCCCTACGGGCTGGTGCGCTACGGAGTGGCCCCCGACCACACCAAGATCAAGGGTGTGGCCCGGGCGCTGCGCAGGGTTCTGGAGCACCCCGACGTGCGCTTCGTCGGCGGAGTCGAGTTCGGCGCCGACCTCACCCGCGCCGACCTGGCCCGCACCCACCACGCCGTCGTCTACGCCACCGGCGCCAGCGTCGACCGCCGCATGGACGTGCCGGGGGAGGACCTGCCCGGTAGCGTCGCCGCCACCGACTTCGTCAACTGGTACTGCGGGCACCCCGACACCGCCCTGGAGCGGTTCGTGCTCGACGCCGAGGAGGCCGTCGTGGTCGGGGCGGGCAACGTCGCCCTGGACGTGGTGCGCATCCTGGCCAAGACCGCGGACGAGCTCCGCCACACCGACATCCCCCAGCCGGTCCTGGACGTGCTCGCCGCCAGCCGCGTGCGCACCGTCCACCTGCTGTCGCGGCGCGGCCCCCTCCAGGCCAAGTTCACCGCACCCGAGCTGCGCGACCTGCTCGCGCTGCCCGGCGCCGACGTCGTCGTGCGCCCCGAACAGGTCGACATCGACCCCACCGCCGTGGGCACTGGTGCCCACGAGCTGCGCGACGTCGCCAGGGCCGCCCGCACCAACCTGCGGCTCCTGGCCGAACACGCCTCCCGCGAGCCCCAGGGGAGGGACCGCACCGTGCGGCTGCACTTCTGGGCCCGGCCCGTGGAGGTCCTCGGCCGGGAGGAGGGGCGCGTGAGCGGCGTGCGGGTGGAGGAGACCCGCCTGGACGCCGACGGACGTCTGACCGGGACCGGCCGGACCAGCGACCTGCCCGCCGGGATGGTGCTGCGCTCGGTGGGGTACGCGGGCGTCCCGCTGCCCGGGGTGCCCTTCGACGCCCGGGGGCGTACCGTCCCCCAGGAGGGCGGGCGCGTCCTGGACGCCGACGGCGGCGTGGTCCGGGGGGACTACGTGGCCGGATGGATCAAGCGGGGCGCCACCGGGGTGATCGGCACCAACAAGTCCGACGCCGCCGCGACCGTGCGCGCCCTGCTGGAGGACGCCGGGGAGCTGCGCGCGGCGGCCCCGGAACTGGTGTCCCTGGAGGCCGTGCTGGACGAGCGCGGGGTGTCCCACAGCGACTACGAGGACTGGCTGCGCATCGACACCGCCGAGGCCGACCAGGCCGTGGAGCTGGACCGGGGCGAGCGGGTCAAGCTCCACGGCTGGGAGGCCTACCGCAGGGTCGTCGGCGGCTGACCGCCCTGTCTTGGAGCGTCCGCCAGTAGGTGCCGGATGTGGACTGGCCGGAACCGTCGCTGGTGTGACGCAAGGCTCCTGAACTGTGGCGAAGGGGCGGTCGGTGACACGTCAGGCGACCTGGTCGATGGCGGCGTCGTAGGTGTTGCAGCCCTCCACGGTCGCCTGCGACCAGCCCTGCTCCAGCCAGAACGCCCGGTTGCTGGCGCTGCCGTGCGTGTCGAGGTCGCCGCCTCCGTTGAAGTGCTCGTTGGCCGTCCGCAGCGCCTCCTCGTCGGCGCCGGTGATCCCGCGCAGGCCCACCCCGGCCATGCACTCGGCCTGGAGTTCGGTGCGGCGCAGGGCCTCCAGCTCGGCCTGCTCGTCCTCGGCCTTCCAAGTCATGCCGTGCGCGATGCCCAGGATGCCGGTGGCGTACTGCACGTGGTGGCCGTACTCGTGGCCCATCAGGGCGAGCCAGACCTCCTCGCGCTGGCCCGGGGGGAGCAGGGCGCCCAGGTGGCGCACGTTGGGCAGCACGATGGTGATGCGGCTCAGGTCGCTCTCGTAGTAGGCGAGCGTGTACCCCTCCTCGGGGCCGGCGTCGGGGGAGTCGGGCGAGACCCGGGTGACGGCGAACTCGGGGAGCTCCACGGACAGGCCCAGGTCCTCGAACACCGGTGCCCACAGCGTGTTCAGGCAGTCCCCGGAGACGGCCGCGAACTCCTCCCAGGACTCGTCGGAGGCCATGTCCAGTTCGGGGACGTCGCAGTCGACCGGCTCGGGCATGGCGACGTCGTAGAGGGGATGGTCGACGGCGTCGACCTCCACCTGGTTGGGCCGTGCCCTGAGGCGGTCGTCGTAGTGGGCGGACAGGTCGACGCCGGTGGGCTGGGGCTCCTCCTGGGGGGTGGTGGCGACGATGAGGATGCTCGCGGCCAGCGCCACGAGGGCGATCACGGCCGCACCCGCCGAACCGAGCAGGACGCTCGCGCCGCGGCGCGAGGGCCGCTCCGGCGGATGCGGCCAGGGCTGCGCGGGCTGCTGCCAACCGGTCCCCGGGTGGGCGACGGGGTAGCCGCCGGGCGGGAGGGCGAAGGGGTGGGGCTGCGCCTGGGCTGCCGGTGCCTGCCACGGGTGCGGCGCGGGGACGGGGCCCGGAACGGGCGGGCCGTACCCGGCGCCCGGGGGGACGGAACGGCCGTACGGGGCGACGGGAGGAGTGGGGTGGTGGGGCGCACCGACCTGTGTCCGCCCCGGGAAGGGGGGAGCGGGGCGGTACGGCGGGGCGCCCGCGGCCGGTCCGGCCTGTGTCTGCCCGGGGAAGGGGGGAGCGGGTACGGAGGGCGCGTCGCCCCGCGTCCGCTCCGTCTCGCCGGGTCCACGCCCGTCCGCTCCGTGTCCGGGTCCGACGGGCTCCTCGGCACCGGGGCCGCCGACGGCGTCTCCGGTATCGGGCCGCTCGGGTCGGGGGGTCTCGTCTCCGGGCCGCTCACCGCCGGATGGGTTCTCCACGGGGTCAGTCCTCGCTATCGTGCCGCCGCGTGCCGGGGTGGGTCGTCTCCGCCTGGGGCGAATCCGGCAAGAGTCGCAGAACTCCAGTATGGGGCTTAACCGGACGTACCCGTGGCCGTCGGGGTACTGCTCTCCGGCGGCCGGTAGTGGACCCCCAGGCCTGTCAGCATGCTCTGAAGCTCGGACTCGAAGAGCGGTTCCATGTCGTGCATCACGAAGTCCAGGTGCTCGAACACCTCCATGCACACGACCCCGTACAGGCGCACCCAGCACGTGCTGAGCACCATGATCGCCTCCACCGGGATGTGCGGCGCGGAGAAGCCGCAGGTGTCGGCGAAGGTGCGCAGCTCACGGGCCAGCTCCGGGGTGATGCGGTCCCCGTCGGGCAGTACGAACCGCTCCTCCAACAGCAAACGGTCGAAGAGGGCGTAGAAGGTCGCGCCGAAGCGCCGACTGGTGTCCATCGCGAGCGCGATGTCCTCCTTGGGGATCAGGCGTACGCGCGGGCCGAACATGGTGGCGAACTCGGCCCGGTGCCCGATCGCCCAGGCCCGGAAGGCGCGCAGCGAGGTGAGGATGCGCAGGTCGGTGTCCTCGGCGGGCACGCTCGCGTCGGCGGCGGCCACCGCGTCGCCCAGCTCCTGGAACATGTCCGCGGTGATCAGTGCCAGCAGCGAGTCGATCCCCGAGACGTAGCGGTACAGCCCCGGTGCGGTCATGCCCATCTCCCGCGCGATGGCGCGCAGGGACACCCCCGCGGCCCCCTGCTCGACCAGATGGCGGCGGGCGATCCCCTTGATCTCCGCCAGTGTGGCCTCGCGCACACGCTCGCGGCGGCTCGGCCTCCCGGCCCCCCGGTCCAGCTGCGGTTTCGTCATCTGCTGCGCTACACCCCGTCTCAGGCGCCCGGTCGGGGCGCTGTGGTCCTTGTCGGCGACATTGACATCGTAACGCCCGCACGCTTTAGTGAACGCCGTTAGCAAACGGTGTTAACGGACATGAAGTCTGTTTCCTGAAGGGGCGGCGTATGCCGACACACACGGGGCTTTTCGGTCGGCTCGGACGGGGGGTCCACCGCTTCCGTTGGGCGGTCCTCGCCGCCACCGCGCTCTTCGCGGTCTTCTCCGGGGTCTGGGGCTCGGGGGTCTTCTCCGACGTCAGCGAGAGCGGGTTCGAGGACCCCGACTCGGAGTCCGCGCGGGCCACGCGCGTCCTGGAGGAGGAGCTGGGCCACGACGGCGTCGACGTCGTCGCGGTCTACCGCAGCGACGAGATCCAGGTGGACAACCCCACCTTCGCCGCGGCGATCGAGCGTGTCGCCGACGGCATGCCCGAGGACGTGGTCGCCGACTTCGACACCTACCTCGACGAGGACCTCGGCGAGACCGGGCGCGGCATGCTCGTGGCTGAGGACATGCGCGCCACCTACATCCCCGTGACCCTCAGCGGGGAGACCCACGCCGACCGCCTCCACCAGTACGAGGAGGTCGCCGACCACCTGTCCTCCAGCAGCCTGGAGGTCCACCTGGGCGGCTCGGTGGCGGTCGAGAGCGAACTGGCGGAGAGAGCCGAGAGCGACGTCGTGCGCGCCGAGCTCATCACCCTGCCGATCCTGCTGTTCCTCCTGGTCCTGATCTTCGGCGGCCTCGTCGCGGGCCTGATCCCGCTCGCCGTCGGCGGCCTGGCCATCCTGGGCTCGCTGACCCTGCTGCGGGCCCTGACCCACGTCACCGACGTGTCGGTGTTCGCGATCAACGTCGCCACCATCCTGGGCCTGGGGCTGGCCATCGACTACGGCCTGTTCATGGTCAGCCGCTTCCGCGAGGAACTGCGGCGTGGCCGCGGCATCGTCGACGCCGTGAGCCGCACCGTGGACACCGCCGGGCGCACCGTGGCCTTCTCCGGCATCACCGTCGGCATCGCCTTCGCGGGCCTGCTCTTCTTCCCCCAGCCCATCCTCCAGTCGATCGGCTGGGGCGGTATCGCCGTCGTGGTGTTCGACCTGCTGGCCGCACTGGTCTTCCTGCCCGCGCTGATGTCCGTGGTCGGCCACCGGATCAACCGACTCCGGCTGCCGCTGCCCCGCCGCACCGTCACCGGCGCCGTGCACGAGGGGGCCTGGTGGCGCCTGGCCCGCACCGTCATGCGCGGCCCCGCCGTGTCCCTGGTCGCGGTCGGCGGCGTCCTGCTGGTCTTCAGCTCCGGCCTGGCCTCCACCGAACTCGGCTCCACCGACCAGCGCTACCTGCCCGCCGACTCCGAGAGCCGGACCGCCACGGAGGCGCTCTCCGACGACTTCCCCGCGGGCGGCCTGGGCACGCTCCAGGTCGCGGTGGTCGGTGACGCCTCCGACGGGGCCCTGGAGGAGTACGCCGAGCGCCTGGAGGGCCTGGAGGAGGCCGCGTCCGCCACGGTGGAGCGCACCGGCGACGGGATCGCCCACGTCGTGGTCGCCTACGAGGGCGATCCCGACTCCCCGGAGACCGCCCAGCTGGTGCGCGACGTGCGCGCCGAACCGGCCCCGGAGGGCGCGGAGGAGACCCTGGTCGGCGGCGTGGCCGCCATGCAGCAGGACAACGTGGCGGCGATCGTCGACGCGGCGCCCATGACCGTGGGCTTCGTCGCCGTGGCGACTCTGCTCCTGCTCTTCCTCGCCTTCGGTTCGATCGTCCTGCCGATCAAGGCGGTGCTCATGGGGGCGCTGTCCCTGGGCGCCTCCCTGGGCGTGGTGGTCTGGGGCTTCCAGGAGGGCGCCTTCTCCGGGCTGCTCGGGTTCGAGGCGGTGGGCACCATCGACCCCACCTACCTGGTGCTGATCATCGTCGTGGCCTTCGGCCTGGCGATGGACTACGAGCTGTTCCTGCTCAGCCGGGTGCGCGAGGAGTACCTGCGCACCGGCGACAACACGCGCTCGGTGGCGGCGGGGCTCCAGCACACCGGCCAGATCATCACCAGCGCGGCCATCCTGTTGATGGTGGTGCTCCTGGCCATGGGCACCTCGGACCTGCTCTTCCTGAAGATCATCGGCATCGGTCTGGCCATCGCGGTGTTCGTGGACGCCACCCTGGTCCGCGCGGTCATGGTGCCCGCCACGATGCGCCTGCTGGGCGGGGCCAACTGGTGGCTGCCCCGGCCGCTGCGCTGGCTGCACGACCGGATCGGCATCTCCGAGGGCGGTGACGAGGACGAGCCCGAACCCGCCGCGGAGCGGGACGGGCGCGGCAGGGTGCGCGCGGGGGTGTGACCGCCCCGCGGTGCTGACCCCGTCCGGGAACCTCCCGGGCGGGGCCGACCGCTGTCGGCGGTGCCGCGACCGTCGCGGCCGGAGTGCGTCGGGTGCGTGCCGCAGGAGTGTCGGTGTGCCCCGCGCCGGGCGGGCCGGGGCCCGGCGTGGGGGGCGCCGCGTACGCGTGGTGCGGGCGGGACAGCGGTGCGGGGTGCTCGGCGGGTGCGGGGCCGGGCGGGGGACGAGGGTCAGACGAGCGTGGTCGGGATCGGCTCGTGGCGCCGGATCGCCTTGTACATGTCGTTCAGCTCCGGGCGGGGCGGCATGTTCAGCTCGCCCAGCATGCGCGTGGACAGGCGCTGGTACACGCGGATCGCCTCAGCCGTGTGGCCCGACTTGTACAGGGCCAGGATCAGCAGCCTGGCCAGGTTCTCCTCCAGGGGATGGTCGCGCAGGGTCTCGCGCAGGAGTCCCACCACCTCGTTGTGGCGGTCGACCGCGATGCTCAGTGTGGCGTACTCCTCCAGTACCACCAGGCGCACGGTCTCCATGAACTCGCGCTCGTCGTCGAAGGCGATGCCGGGCAGCTCGCCCAGCAGGGGACCCCGCCACAGGAGCAGCGCCTCCCCGAACATCTTCGCCGCGCGCTCGTGCTCACCGCGTTCGCGCAGGCCGCGCGCGGCGTCGACGTGGGCGTGGAACAGGGACATGTCCACCTGGTCGAGCCTGGCCGCCAGGCGGTAGCCCCCGCCGCCGCTCTCGATGCTGACCCGCTGGTGCGGGGACAGTTCGGCCAGGGCCCGGCGCAGGCCGGAGACGTACTTGTGGACGAGGTTGGCGGCGTAGGCGGGGTGCGTCGCGCCCCAGACCATGCCGATGATGCGCTGCGTGGTCAGGGACTGGTTGGCGTTGAGGGCCAGGGCGGCGAGTACGGCGCGCTGCCGGGGCGCGCCCAGTTCGAGGACGCGGTTTCCGTCAGTGACCGCGAGCTCTCCCAGGACCGCCACGGTGCTGGTGATTCGATGATGCGCTCTGTGCATTTCCGAGTCTTTCCGGCCGGTTTTTCTCTGGCGTTGCTCTTCTCCTGCTTTCTCCGGTTATCGGCCGCTTTCGTCAGGCCGTCCCGGACGTCACTCCCGTGCGGTGCGGAGCGGGTCACCCTGCGCGGCTGCGCCGTGCTCGGCTGGACCGTGCGCGGCGAGACGATCATAAACACGCAGGTTATGGCGGTAAGTAATGGATAAGTTCCTCTCCGGCGTCGTGTCGCGTGGTTGCCCAGCATGAGGGTGGGATGACAAAACCCCAGGCCATCTCGTGTGGTGATAGTCACAATAGGACGATGATCATGGCCAGCGACTAATCGCTTCCCCGTTTTCGCAGGTGAACGCGATTTCCTCGGAAAAATATGAGCTTCTTTCATAACTGGTCTTCAGGTTCTCTTCAGGTCCTCTCCAGGGTCCGTCCCGATACTCGGTGACTGTACGGAAGTAGGCCGTGGCCCGCCCTCTTCTGGTACCCGGACCCCTTTTTTGCCGTTGCCGACCCCGTTTCCCGGCGGTGGGACCTCCGCCACGGGAACAGCGAACGAAAGGGAAGCGATGAACCGCACGACGATCAGCGCGCAGGGGACCGCCCTCGCGGCCGACGCCGCGGCCGAGGCCGCCGGAGACCCCCTCGCGGGGCTCGACCCCGAGCCTTTCGGCCTGCGCGAACTCGACTACGACGCGACGGTCCCCCGGGGACTCGTGCACCGCAAGGCCGTCTCGGAGGTCTTCGTCACCGACTCCCAGCAGACCGGGGAGAGGAGCTTCGACGTCGCCGCCCAGCTGCCCCGCGGCCACGTCATGCTGGAGGCGCCCACCTACGACCTGCCCCTGATCCTGGAGGCCTGCCGCCAGACCGGTGTGCTCATCTCCCACCGCCACCTGAACGTCCCCATGGACCGGGCGTTCATCATGCAGCGCATGTCGCTGCGCATCGAGGACCTGGAGGGCCTGCGTCAGGGACCCGAGCCCGCACGCGCCCTCATCCGCACCGACGCCGACCTGTACCGCAACCAGGCCGGGAAGCTGCGCGGCTACGACTTCCGCGCCGACGTCCTCCTGGGCGGGACCCGGGTCGCCGAGGCCACGGGCGCGCTCATCTTCCTGACCAGGTCCACCTACCAGGTCCTGCGGGCCAAGGGGCGCAAGGCCCTGGACTGGAGCACGGGCCCCGCGCCCCGCGCGGTCCCGGCCGCGCCCGCCGTCGTGGGCAGGCGCGACCCGCGCAACGTCGTCATCACCGAGCCGGTGCAGCGCGGCGACGAGGGCTGGCGGGCCACCGTGGTCCCCGACCACAGCCACCCGCACCTGTTCGACCACCCGCTGGACCACCTGCCCGGCAACCTCCTCATCGAGGCCGCCCGGCAACTGGCCGTGGCCGCGGTCTCGCGCTCCAGCGGCCTGGACCCGGTCACGCTCGTCCCGGTCTCGGTGGAGGCCTCCTTCTCCTCCTTCTCCGAGAACGACCTCGCCTCCGTCGTGGAGGCCGACCTGACCCCCTTCCGCGCGGACGAGCGCTTCGGCCCGGTCGCGGGCGTGGACGTGCGCGTCCTCCAGCAGGGCGTCCCCGGCAGTACCTTCCGGATCGAGGTGGCCCAGTGGGTGTGAACCGCATCGAGGCCGTCGTGTGCGACTACGGCGGCGTGCTGACCAACCCGCTCATCGAGACCCTGGAGCACTTCGCCAGGACCGCGGGCCTGACGCCCGACGCGATCCTCACGGCGATGGGCGCCGCCGCGGCCCGCAACGGCGCCGAGCCCATGGCGCTGCTGGAGGTCGGGGCGATCACCGAGGCCGACCTCGTCGCGCAGATCAGCGCCGAACTCCCCGGAGGGTGGACGTTGCCCGAGGACCGCACCTTCGGCGAGATCTGGTTCGCCGGACGCAACGGCAACACCGAGTTCGCCGAGTTCCTGGGCGGACTGGGCGCGCAGGGCTACCGCCTGGCGCTGCTCACCAACAACGTCATCGAGTGGGAGGAGCTGTGGCGGGCCACGGTCCCCGCCGACGAGCTGTTCGAGGTGGTGGTCAACTCCGCGCACGAGGGCGTGCGCAAGCCCGACACCGAGATCTACGACCGCCTCCTGGCGCGGCTCGGGCTGTCCCCCGACCGCTGCCTGTTCGTGGACGACCTGGAGTCCAACCTGGAGCCCGCGGCCCGTCTGGGCATGGCCACGGTCCTGTACCGCGACAACGCGCAGGCGATCGCCGAGGTCACCGAGCTTCTCGACGGGGCGGCCAAGCCCGAGCGAGCGGCCGGGGGTGTGCGGTGACCGTCCCGGGTCAGTACCCGCCCGTGCTGGTGGTCGGCGCCGGGCCCACCGGGCTCGCCGCCGCCTGCGCCCTGCTCCAGGGCGGCGTGTCCTGCCGCGTGGTCGAACGCCGCGCGGGGATCGCCGAGGAGCCCAAGGCGCTCATCCTGTGGAGCGGGGCCTTGGAGGTCCTGCGCAGGCTCGGCGTGGCCGACAGGGTGGTGGAGCAGTCCCTGCCCCTGGCGTCGGCCTCCTACTTCTCCGGTGGCAGGAAGATCGGCGGGGTGCGCTTCGGCGGCCTGGAGAACACGGCCTTCCCCGGGCCGGTCTGCCTGCCCCAGCCCGGCACCGAGCAGGCGCTCCACGACCGCCTCCTCGAACTCGGCGGGTCCGTCGAGTGGTCCACCCGCGTCCACTCGGTGGAACCCGCCGGGGCGGGGACGCGGGTGGTCCTCGGCCCCGCCGACGACCCGGACGTGCGCGAGGAGGTCGCCGTCCCCTGGGTGGTGGCCGCCGACGGCAGCCGCAGCGCGGTCCGCGAGTCCCTGGGCGTGGCCTTCGAGGGCGACACCTACGACCGGACCTTCCTGCTCAGCGACGGCGTGGTGAGCGGTCCCGTCCCCGAGAGGGAGGCCCAGTACCACCTCACGCCCGACGGGGTGCTGGTGATCGTGCCGCTGCCCGGCGGCGGGCACCGGGTCTTCTTCGACATCGCCTCCGACGGACGGACCGACCCGCCCGACGACGCGCTGCTCGCCCGGCTGCTCGCCGAGCGCGGCCCGGCGGGGCTGCGCATCGAGAGCGTGTGGTGGCGCAGCCGCTTCCGGGTGCACGCCCGCGTGGCGCGCGAGTTCCGGCGGGGGCGCGTGCTCATCGCCGGGGACGCCGCCCACCTGCACAGCCCGGCGGGCGGCCAGGGGCTCAACACCGGCATCCAGGACGGCTTCGACCTGGGCTGGAAGCTGGCCGCCGTCCTGCGCGGCGCCCCCGAGCCGCTGCTGGACAGCTACCCGCTCGAACGCCGACCCACCGCCCAGGCGGTGGTGCGCAGCGCCGACCAGCAGACCCGCACCTGGATGACCCGCGCGCCGCTGGCCCGGCTGGTGCGCGACACCCTCATGCGCCTGCTCTCGGCGTCGGGGCTGTTGGAGAAGCGCCTGGTGCCGCAGCTGGCGCAGATCTCACCGGACCTGAGAGCCAGTCCCGCCGTCACCGCGCCACCGCCGGGCTGGCGGGCGCGCGACGCGGTGGGCGGGGCGCTGCCGGGCACGCGCATCGGCGACGCCGCGCTCGTCCCGCTGGTCGGGGCCCGGGCCCGGAGCCTGCACGCCTACCTGGCCTCGGGGCGCCACGCCCTGCTGGTCGGCGGCTCCTCCGAGCGGGCCTCGCGGGCCGCGGCGCGGCTGCGGGGGGCCGTCCCCGACGACGTGGACGTGCTGTTGCTGACCGGCGCCGAGGGTCCGGCCCGGGAGGGGGGCGGGCACGACACGGCCCGCCCCGCCGGGCCGGTGCGGGGCGAGTGGGTCGTCCACGTGCGCCCCGACGCCGTGGTGGCGGCGGTGGCCGACCTGTCCGATCCCGCCTGGCGGGCCGAGGACTTCGTGGACGCGGCGTCGCTGCCCGGAGCCCAGCGGTCCCTCACGTAAACGATATGTGAATCCTATTATTAGAGGAAACAATCGTCGCATGTTTTTACTGTACTGTGGCGGCGAGGGAACGCGCGGTGGCGGCCGGAGGACTCCGGCCGCCACCGGCGGCCCCGCGCGCTCGCGAGAAAAGGGGGTGACACGATGCTCGACGCGCTGACCAGGCTGACCACGCGCAGACCCTGGTGGGTCCTGGCCGTGGCCCTGCTGGCGGTGGTCGGGTCGGCGGTGCTCGGCTCCGGAGTGGCCGACCGCCTCCGCGCGGGGCAGGGCACCGAGGACCCCGGATCGGAGTCGGCCCAGGCCGGTCAGATCCTGGAGGAGCACTTCCCCGACAGCAGGCCCAACCTGATCCTGCTGGTGGAGTCCGAGGCCGGGGTGGACGACCGCGAGGCCGCCAGCCAGGGACTCGGACTGGCCGAGGGACTGGCCTACGAGGACGCCGTCACCGGCGTCACCTCCTACTGGCAGACCGGATCGAACGCGCTCAAGTCCGAAGACGGGACCCGCGCCCTCATCGCCGCCCACATCGGCGGCACCGAGGCCGAGGCCGGACGGGCCGCGGCCGACCTGGCCGAGCGCTACGGCGGCGAACACGGCCCCCTCACCGTCAGCGTCGGCGGACAGACCGCCGTCCTCAACGACATCGAGACCACCATCGCCGAGGACCTGGTGCGCTCGGAGATGATCGCGCTGCCCCTGACCCTGCTCATCCTGGTGTGGGTCTTCGGCAGCGTCGCCTCGGCGGTCCTGCCCCTGCTGGTCGGGGTGGTCGCCATCATCGGCACCAACGCCGTCCTGTGGGCGGTCGCCGGGTTCACCGACGTGTCGGTCTTCGCGCAGAGCCTGACCATCGCCCTGGGGCTGGGCCTGGCCATCGACTACGCCCTGCTCATGGTGCGCCGCTTCCGCGCGGAACTGGCCGACGGGGCCGACCCGGCCACCGCCACCGCCGTCACCGTGCGCACGGCCGGGCGCACCGTGGTCTTCTCCGCGCTGGCCATCTCCGCCGCCCTGGCCGCGATGCTGCTCTTCCCCCTGTACTTCCTGCGCTCCTTCGCCTACGCGGGCGTGACCGTGGTGGCGCTGGCCGCCCTGGCCTCCCTGCTGGTGCTCCCGGCCGTGCTCACCCTGCTCGGCCACCGCGTCAACTCCCTGGACCCGCGCCGCCTGCTGCGCCGGGGCGCCTCCGCGGCCCCCTCCCCGGAGGAGGCGGCCGACCGCCGCTGGCGGCGGCTCACCCGCACGGTCATGGGTCGCGCGCCCGTCTTCGCCGCCGTCGCGCTCCTGGTCCTGGTCGTGGCCGGACTGCCCTTCCTGAGGGTGGAGTTCGGCATGGCCGACGACCGCCAGCTGCCCGCCGGGACCGAGTCCCGGCAGGTCATGGAGGTCATCCGCGAGGACTTCGACTCCGCCGCCACCGGCACCGTCGACGTGCTCGTGCACAGCCCGCCCGAGGAGACCGACACCGACCAGCTCGCCGACTACGCCTCGGCGCTGTCCTCCCTGCCGGGCGTCGACGAGGTCCGCTCGCCGCTCGGCGTGCACGCCGACGGCGCCCACACCCGCGACAGGACCCCCGTGGACGCCCTGCGCGAGTCCGACGACCTCGCCTACCTCCAGGTCGTCCCCGACCCGGGGGTGGAGGCCATCTCCACCCAGAGCCAGGACCTGGTCCGCGACATCCGCGCGGTGGACACCGAGCTGGAGACCTCCGTCTCCGGACAGGCCGCCGCCGTCGTGGACGCCCAGCGCGCCATCGCCGAGCAGATCCCCCTCGCCCTGGCCGCGGTCGTGGCCGGGATGCTCGTCCTGGTCTACCTGCTCACCGGAAGCGTGCTCCTGCCCCTGCTGTCGGTGCTCTTCAACGCGCTCAGCCTCACCGCCATGTTCGGCGCCGTGGTCTGGGTCTTCCAGGACGGCAACCTCAGCGGCCTGCTCGGGTTCACCCCGACCGGGTTCATCGACACCGCGCTGCCGGTGCTGATGTTCTGCATCGCCTTCGGCCTGTCCATGGACTACGGGGTCTTCCTCCTGGCCAGGATGCGCGAGGAGTACGACCGCGTGGGCGACCACCGCACCGCCGTCGAACTCGGCCTGCGGCGCACCGGCGGCGTCATCACCGCCGCCGCCGTCACCCTGGCCGTCGTCCTGATCGCCATCGGCGCCTCGCGCGTGACCAACACGATGATGCTCGGCTGGGGCGTGGCCCTGGCCGTGATCGTGGACGCCACCGTCGTGCGCTGCCTGCTGGTGCCCTCGGTGCTGCGCATGACCGGGCGCGCCACCTGGTGGGCGCCCGCACCCCTGAGGCGGTTCCACCGCGCCTTCGACGCCGTCCTCGGTGAGAGCGCGGCCGAACCCGCCCGCCCGCGCGTGCCCGCCTCCACCGACCCTCCGCCCGACGACGCGGCCGCGGCCGGGGAACAGGGCACCGACGACCGCAAGGAGGTGGCCCATGCCAGGGACTAGGAGGGCCGTCATCGCCGGAGCGGCCATCGCGGCCGCCGCCGCCCTCGCGCTCACGCTGCTCCCCCTGGGGGAGTCCGAGCCCGCCGCCGCGCCCGCGCCCACCGCCGGGGAACGCGCCGAGGCCACCGCCCGGCGCATGGACGAGGCGGGCGTCGTCGACGTGCCGGTCTCCTTCACCGTCACCAACGGCAACCGCTCCCGGCTGCCGTGCAACAGCGACGGCGAGGAGTACACCGTGCGCGGCCACCTGACCGCACCGGCGGGGCTGCTGACGACCGAGGACCCCGCCGTCACCCTCTACCAGCACGGGCAGGCCGCGGGGGAGTGGTTCTGGCGCATGGACGAGCCCGGACTCCACCACGCCGAGGAGATGGCCCTGCTGGGCCAGGCCTCCCTCACCCTGGACCGGCTCGGCTACGGGGCCAGCGACCGCCCCGACGGCATGGCCATGTGCCTGGGCAGCCAGGCCGACATGACCGCCCAGGTCATCGCCCGGCTACGCGAGGGCGACTACACCGCCCAGGACACCGCGGCCCTGCCCGGCGGCGCGCCCGCCTTCGACCACGTCACGCTGGCCGGACACCACAGCGGCGCCCAGATCGCCCAGATCACCGCCTACTCCTTCGAGGGCGACCGGGCCCCCGACGCCCTGGTCCTCATGGCCTGGAGCGGCACCGGCGTCACCGACCGCGCCAACGCGCGCTTCTTCGGGGGGCTGGCCTCCTGTATGCAGGGCGGCGTGCCCGCCGGCGCCGGGGCGGGGCCGCCCGACCCCGGGGCCGACGACCCGGCCGGGTACACCTACGTCGACGTCGGCGCCACGTCCTACACCCGGGCCCACTTCCACGACCCCGCCAGCACGGCGGCCGCGCTCGCCGCCGCGTCACAGGACCGCACTCCCTGCGGTGACCTGGGCACCCAGGTCGAGGCACTGTCCACCGACATGCGCGCCCTCGACCGCGTCGACGTCCCCGTCCTGTTCGCCTTCGCCGAGCACGACACCCGCGTGGGCGAGGGGGCCGAGCACACCGCGCTCTTCACCGGCGCGCCCGAGAGCCGGACCGTCACCGTCGCCGACGCGGGCCACTACCTCGTCCTCGAACCCGGAGCCCCCGCCCTGCGCGAGGAACTCGCCGCGTGGTTGGAGGAGCGGTGACACGAGCACGCCAAGGAGCACCCTTGAACCGCACGACCGCACGGGTCGCGGCCGCGGCGGCCGCCCTCCTGACCGCCACCGCGGCCCTCCTCGGGAACCCGGGACCCCTGCCCGGGACCCCGGCCCTGGCCGCCCCGGCCGCGGAGGCGCCCGCGGAAGCCTCCCCGGTGTCCGCCACCGCGCCTTCCGAACCGGCCACCCTCCCCGAGGGCGTGGTGGACCTCCCGGTGGAGTTCACCGTCGACAACGTCAACCGCTCCCGCGGCCAGTGCTCCGCCGACGGCGAGGAGTACACCGTGCGCGGCCACCTGACCGCACCGGCCGAGGTCCTGGCCGCCGACGACCCGGCCGTGGCCTTGCTGGTCCACGGCACCAACACCGGCGAGTGGATCTGGCGCCTGGACGTCCAGGGCCGCAACTACGTGCACGAACTGGCCGAACGCGGGCACGCCTCGGTCACCATCGACCGGCTCGGCTACGGCTCCAGCGACATCCCCGACGGCTTCGCCAGTTGCAGCGGCGCCCACGCCGACATCGCCCACCAGGTGGTCGAGCAGCTGCGCGCGGGCGAGTACGGGGTGGAGGGCGAGGACCCCGTCGCCTTCGACACGGTGGTCATGGGCGGCCACTCCAGCGGCGCCCTGGTCGCCGAGACCGCCGCCGTCTCCTTCGGCGGCGTGGACGGCCTGCTGCTCACCGGATGGGCCGCCGTCGGCATCACCGACGACACCAACCGGCGCTTCCTGACCGCCTACCAGACCTGCCTGGAGGGCGGCGAGGAGCACGCCGAACCCGGCGACCCCACCGGCTACGTGCACTTCGACCCCACCCTGGAGGACTTCCTCGACGGCGGACTCGGCGCACAGGCCGACCCCGCCGTGACGGCCCGGGTCGAGGAGCACTGGGGCCGCAACCCCTGCCGCGTCATGATCTCCGAACCCATGGCCATCCTCTACGACCTGGGCGTGGTCGACGAGATCGACGTCCCGGTCCACCTGGTCTTCGGCGCCCACGACGTCCTGCGTCAGGGCGTCGAGGGCTACCCCGGGCTGTTCACCTCCAGTCCCGAGGTCACCTCGACCACCCTGCCCGACGCCGGACACTTCGTCACCGTCGACGCCGGGTCCGAGCTCCTGTACGACACGGCTGCCGCGTGGATGGAGCGGCACGCCCCCACCACCTCCTGACCCTGGAAGGCGAGACCACCATGGCCACGTCCCCGACCACCACCTCACCCCCCGGCCGACAGGGGGCGCCACCGGGAAGGCCCCCGTTCCTGGTCCGGCTCGGCGACGGGCTGGCCCGCCGCCCGGGTCGCGTGATCCTGGCCAGCGTCGCGCTGGTGCTGGTCGCCCTGACCCTGGCGGCGGGCACCATGGACCGGCTGTTGCTCAGCCGCTTCGAGAGCCCCGGATCGGAGTCGCTGGGCGTCGAGCAGCAGCTGGAGGAGGGCTTCGGCACCGGCAAGCACCACTTCCTCCTGCTGGTCACCGCCCAGCAGGGCACCGTCGACGACCCCGAGGTCGTCGAGGCCGCCACCGCCCTGGAACGGGACCTGGCCTCGCGCGAGGGCGTCGCCGAGACCGCCTCCTACTGGGGGCGCGGTGAGTCCCCGGCGATGCGCTCCGAGGACGGCACCCAGGCGCTGATCACCGTGCGCATGTCGGGCACGGTCACCGAGGCGCGCACCGCGCTCGGCGAGCTCTCGCCGGACTTCACCCGCGACGGCGAGGTCATCCGGGTGGAGGTCGGCGGCGGCGACGAGGTCTTCCGCCAGGCCGCCGAGCAGGCGCAGGCCGACTTCCTGCTCGCCGAGGCGATCATCTTCCCGCTGGTGTTCGTGCTCCTGCTCGTCCTCTACCGCAGGATCTCGGTGGCGGCGCTGACCCTGGGCATGGGCCTGTTCTCCGTGGTCACCACGCTCGCCCTGCTGCGCGGGGTCACCTATTTCACCGACGTGTCCACCTTCGCCGCCAACCTCACCCTGGTCATGGGCGTGGGCCTGGGCGTGGACTACAGCCTGTTCGTCATCAACCGCTTCCGCGAGGAGCTGGCCCGGGGCAGGCAGGTCCCCGAGGCGGTCTCCCTGGCCGTCTCCAAGGCCGGGCGCACCGTCCTGTTCAGCGGCCTGACGGTCGCGGTGGCCCTGTCATGCCTGATGCTCTTCCCCTTCCCCTTCCTCCAGTCCTTCGCCTACTCGGGCGTGGGAACCGTGCTGACCTCGGTGTTCGCCGCGCTGGTCATCCTGCCCGCGGCGCTGGCCAAGGTCGGGCACCGGGTCCGGCCCAAGCGCGAGCCCGACTCCGACAGCGGCTGGTGGCACTCCACCGCGCTGCGGATGATGCGCCGCCCGCTGCTGTGGGGCCTGCCCGCGCTCGCGGTGGTCCTGCTGCTGGCCGCGCCCGCGGTGGGGCTCAACTTCGGTCTGCCCGACGCGCGCGTGCTCCCGCAGGGGGTCTCCAGCCGCGACGTGCAGGACCAGATCGGCACGAACTTCGTCCAGGAGGAGATGGACGCCGTCCAGGTGCTGGTGGACGTACCGGGCCAGGAGGCCAACGCCGACGCCATCAGCGCCTACGCCGCCGACCTGTCGCGGGTGGAGGGCGTCTACCAGGTGGACGCGCTCACCGGGCGCTTCACCGGCGGAGAGCAGACCGACGGGGCCGAGCCCGCGGCGCAGGACCGGTTCGGGTCGGCGGAGGCCACGTGGCTGTCCGTGGTGCCCGACGCCGAGGCCCTGGAGGACGTCGAGGACCTCATCGACCGGATCCGGGACGTGCCCGCGCCCGGTGAGACCCAGATCGGCGGCTACCCGGCTGACCTCACCGACTTCCGCGAGGCCCTGCTGGGACAGGTGCCGCTGGTGTTCGGCCTCATCCTCGCCATCACCTTCGTCATCCTGTTCCTCATGACCGGGAGCATCCTGCTGCCCGCCAAGGCGATCGTGCTCAACGTGCTCAGCCTCGCGGTGATGTTCGGCGTGATGGTGTGGATCTTCCAGGAGGGGAACCTGTCCGGGCTGCTGGGCTTCACCGCCAACGGCACCCTGGAGACGACGTTCCCCATCCTGATGTTCTGCATCGCCTTCGGGCTGTCCATGGACTACGAGGTGTTCATGATGTCCCGGATCAAGGAGGAGTACGACCTGACCGGGGACAACACCCGTGCGGTCGCGGCCGGGCTCCAGCGCAGCGGACCCCTGGTCACGGCGGCGGCCGTCATCCTGGCCGCCTCCTTCGCCACCTACGCCGTCTCCGACGTGCTGTACCTGATGATGCTGGCGGTCGGCATGGCGGTGGTGATCCTGGTGGACGCCACCCTGATCCGCGGCGTGCTGGTACCGGTGTTCATGCGGCTGGCCGGACGGGCCAACTGGTGGGCCCCGGCGCCGCTCAAGCGCCTGCACGCCCGCTTCGGCATCTCCGAGTGACCGGGGGATCCGGTGCCGGGGGCAGCGGCCCCCGGCACCGGGTCCTCACTCGTACTTGGTCACCCGGGGGTGGTCGGTGAGCAGGCGGCCCGACAGCTCGTGCAGGAGGGCCACCTCCTGCTCGGACAGGGTGGCGAAGAACTCCGACTCCGCCCGTCTCACGGCCCCGCGGGCCTCCTCCAGCAGCGCTCTCGCCTTGTCCGTGGGCGTCACGATGTAGCGCCTGCGGTCCTTGGGGTTGCGCTCGCGCCTGGCCAGCCCCTGCTCCTCCAGGTCGTCGATCAACCCCACCATCACGTTCGGATCCACGCCCAGCACACGGCTCAGCTCCTTCTGCGAGGGATGGGACATCGCCTCCGCCGCGGAGAGCACGTGGAACTGCCGGGAGGTGATCTGTTGGGGCCCGAAGATCGCCGCGGTGGTCGCCTGGACCAGTTCGCCCAGCTTGATCAGTCGAAAACCGGTCGTGTGCCACATGGGGGTGTCCCATCCGGGTGCGTTCTCCATGGCTCGGTCCCCCTCCTCAAATGCTTCTGCTCACCCGATGATCATAGAACTCTATAGTTGGGATGTGAAACGATGGTGGACACCCATGCCACACCGCTCCCCGGGCGGAACAGGTCCGTGGTGACCGGAGCGACCGGCCTCCTCGGCAGCAACATCGTGCGCCTGCTGCTGAGCCTGGACCAGGAGGTCGTCGCCCTGGTCCGCGACACCGACCGCGCCCGCCGTCTGCTGCCCGACGACCCCCGCCTGCGCCTGGTCGCCGGGGACATCACCGACCCCGACTCCTACCGGCCCGTGCTGGCCGGGGCCGACGAGGTCTTCCACACCGCCGCCTACTTCCGCGAGTACTTCCAGGACCCCAGCCTCACCGAACCCCTGGACAGGGTGAACGTACGCGGCACCGAGCTGGCCCTGGCCGAGGCCGCCAACGCCGAGGTGCCGGTGTTCGTCCACACCAGCTCCATCAACACCCTGGACCTGCGCGGCCCCGAGAACCCCGCCGACGAGTCCACCCCGCCCCCGGACCGCTTCGTGGGCCTGTCGGCCTCCCGGTGCTACCCCTCCAGCAAGGTCCGCGCCGAGCGGGCGGTGGAGGACCTGATCCGCTCCGGCCGCGCCGGGTCCACCCGGGTCGCGGTCGTGCTGCCCGGGTGGATGTGGGGACCCGGGGACGCCGGGCCCACCTCCGCCGGGCGGCTCTTCCTGGGCGTGGCCAAGGGGGCGGTCAAGGCGGTGCCCCGGCTGTCCAACTACGTGGTGGACGCGCGGGACGTGGCCTTCGCCTGCGTGGCCGCCGCCCGCGTGGGCGGGCACGACCGCTACGTGGTGGCCGGCGCCAAGCGCTCGGTGCCCGCCCTGGTCGGCGCGGTCGCCACCGAGACCGGCGCGCGCACCCCCCGCGCGGTCCCGGCCGGGCTGGCGGTGGCGGCCGCCTCGCTGATGGAGCTCCAGGCCCGCCTGGGCGGAGGGGAGCCGACCGCCACCCGCGCCGGGGTGCGCGTCCTGCGTGAGGGCGAGGACCGCAACATCACCTCCGGCCTGGCCGAGCGGGACCTGGGGGTGCGGTTCCGCTCCGTGGCCGAGACCGTGTCCGCGACGGGGGCCTGGTACCGGCGGCACGGCATGCTCCCGGCGGGCGCGGTGCGGGCCTCCGCGCGCCGCTGAGCGCAAGGGGCGGGCCCGGCGCCCGAGGGGACGCCGGGCCCGTCACAGGTTCAGGTCACTCGGCGAAGAGTGGGTCGATGTGGGTGAGGGTGATGGTCCGGTCGAGCCAGGTGTCGAGCACTTCGTGGTCGCGGCACTCGCTGATGCGTTCGCGTGCTTCCTCGGGTACGTCGATGCCGCGTCGGGCGAGGATCCGGAGGATGTCCTCGGCCCGTCCCTCGGCCCGTCCCTCGGCCTTGAGGCTCTCGGTCCAGGCACTGCTGTACTCGTGGGTGTCGGCCATCACTCGGCGAAGAGTTGGTCGATGTGGGTGAGGGTGATGGTCCGGTCGAGCCAGGTGTCGAGCACTTCGTGGTCGCGGCACTCGCTGATGCGTTCGCGTGCTTCCTCGGGTACGTCGATGCCGCGTCGGGCGAGGATCCGGAGGATGTCCTCGGCCCGTCCCTCGGCCCGTCCCTCGGCCCGTCCCTCGGCCCGTCCCTCGGCCCGTCCCTCGGCCCGTCCCTCGGCCTTGAGGCTCTCGGTCCAGGCACTGCTGTACTCGTAGGTGTCCGTCATCATCAGGTCCTCCAGGGCGGCCTGGCCTTCGGTCTTCGCCAGCAGGTTCAACGTGAATCCAATGTACTTCGTGGCCTTTTCCTGGTCGATCGCATCGAGGCCGGTGTGCAGGGCTTTCAACACGTCCATGTCCTGACCGCCGTGCGCGGCGGCGGACAGCACGCCCAGGGACGGGTGCCGCTCCACCTCCCCGGGGTCGGTGATGACCGGGATCCCGGACGGCCCCACCACCAGGGGGCGCAGGACGAAACCGGGATGGCCGAGGTGGATCGGTTCGGCGTACCAGTCCGCCACGGACTGCTTCGGACAGATGGTCAGCAGGACGACCGGGCACTCGTGCCGTGAGCGCAGCGCGGCCACGTACTCGGGCCAGGTGAAGCGCTTGCGCTCCTTCTCGTCGCGCTGGACCTCCACGACGATGCCCATCAGCTTGTCGAAGGGGTCGTCCGGACCGGGGCCGCGCAACATGATCGCGACGTCCGAACGGCGCTCGACGGGATCGACGTGGCCGAGGTCGCACGAGGTGACCTCGCTGCGGTCGTAGTCGGGTACGTCCACGCCGAGGCCGCGCAGGAAGCCGACGGCCGTGTCCGGCGCGTCGGCGAACAACTCGGCGTAGATCTGATGTTCAGGGGAGATTGCCACGAGGCAGATGTTACACAGGGTTACCGACAGGTATGTACGAGTAGTCGTTATGTGGTGTCTTTTCGTGTTCGCCCACTTCGGGCAGGGGAGACGGGGTGCCGCGACGACCCCGCAGGGAGGGCCGACCATGTCCGAGAAGCAGAGCAGACCACTGGTCCTGCACGTGGGGCACGACGAACTCGTCGTCCGGCGCCGCTACGAGACCGCGAGCATCGTCAACGACATCCTCATCGCCCTGTGGTTCATCGCCGGAAGCATCATGTTCTTCTCGGAGTCCTGGACCACGGCGGGCACCTGGTGCTTCCTCGTCGGCAGCGTCGAGCTGCTGATCCGCCCGGCGATCCGGCTGAGCAGGCAGCTGCACATCCGGCGCGTCCGCTCCTCCAGCCCCAGCTCGACCGGGGAGGAGTCCTCCCAGGACTTCTGACCGGAACACGAAAAAGGCGGGCCCGGCATCCGGTGCCGGGCCCGCCGCGGGGTTTCGCGAAGGCTAGAACGCCTTCGGGTCGCCCTCGTGGAACCGCTTGCCGTTCACGGCCTCCGACACCCCGACCTTGTCCAGGTAGGGGGTGATGCCGCCGGTGTGGAACGGCCAGCCCGCACCCGTGATCAGGCACAGGTCGATGTCGGCGGCCTCGGCCACGACGCCCTCGTCCAGCATGATCCGGATCTCCCGGGCCAGCGCGCGCAGCGCCCGGTCCAGGATCTCGCTCTCCTCGGACGGCCTGTCGCCGCCGACGAGCAGCGCGCGGACCTCGGGGTCGATGCTGAAGTCCGGTGCGTAGATCGCCGTCTTGCCCGCCTTCACGATCTCGGCCAGCTCGGCGGAGACCGCGAAGCGCTCGGGGAAGGCCTCGTGCAGGGTCTCGGACACGTGCAGCGCGACCGCCGGGCCCACCAGCTGGAGCAGCAGCAGCGGCGACATCGGCAGGCCCAGGGGCGCCACCGCGCGGTCGGCCGTCTCGGGCTCGGTGCCCTCGCCGACGGCGCCCAGGACCTCGCCCATGAACAGGGTAAGCAGGCGGTTGACCACGAACGCCGGGGCGTCCTTGCACAGCACCGCGGTCTTCTTCAGCTTCCTGGCGGTGGCGAAGGCCGTGGCCAGGGAGGCCTCGTCGGTCCTCTCACCGCGCACGAGCTCCAGCAGCGGCAGGACCGCGACCGGGTTGAAGAAGTGGAAGCCCACGACCCGCTCGGGGTGCCGGAGCTTGGACGCCATCTCGGTGATCGACAGCGAGGAGGTGTTGGTGGCCAGGATCGCCTCGGGGGAGACCACGGCCTCCACCTCGGCGAACACCTGCTGCTTGACCTCCATCTTCTCGAACACGGCCTCGATGACGAAGTCGGCGTCGGAGAAGGCGTCCTTGGTCAGCGAGCCGGTCACCAGGGCCTTGAGGCGGTTGGCCTTGTCGTTGTTGACCCGCCCCTTCCCCAGGAGCTTGTCGACCTCGCCGTGCACGTGGGCCACGCCCTTGTCCAGGCGCTCCTGGTCCAGGTCGGTCATGACGACCGGCACGTCCAGGCGGCGGGCGAACAGCAGCGCCAGCTGCCCGGCCATCAGACCGGCGCCGACGACGCCGACCTTGGTGACCTTGCGGGCCAGCGACTTGTCCGGGGCGCCCGCGGGGCGCTTGGCGCGCTTCTGCACCAGGTCGAACGCGTACAGGCCCGCTTTGAGCTCGTCGCTCATGATCAGGTCGGCCAGCGCGTCGTCCTCGGCCGCGAAGCCCTCGTCGCGCGTGCGGGTCTTCGCCTGGGCGACCAGTTCGACCGCGCGGGCCGGGGCCGGGGCGGCGCCGTGCAGCTTGCCCTCGACGGTGAACCGGGCCATGTTGACCGCGTTGTCCCAGGCCTCGCCCCTGTCGACCTCGGGGCGCTCGACCACGACGTCGCCCTTGAGGACCTTGGCGGCCCAGCGCAGCGACTCCTCGACGAAGTCGGCGGGCTCGAACATCGCGTCGGCGATGCCCATCTCGAAGGCCTGCGTGCCCTTGAGCACCTTGTTCTGGGCGAGCGGGTTGTCGATGATGACCTTGAGGGCCTTCTCGGCGCCGATCAGGTTGGGCAGCAGGTAGGTGCCGCCCCAGCCGGGAACCAGGCCCAGGAAGGTCTCCGGCAGCGACAGCGCCGGGACACCCGAGGAGATGGTGCGGTAGGTGCAGTGCAGCGCCACCTCGACGCCGCCGCCCATGGCCGCGCCGTTGACCAGCGCGAAGGTGGGCACGTCCAGCTCGCCGAGCTTGCGGAACACGTCGTGGCCCAGCTTGCCGATGGCGTGCGCCTGCTCGCGGTTCTGGAGTGCCGGGACGCCGGTCAGGTCCGCGCCCACGGCGAAGATGAACGGCTTGCCGGTGACGGCCACGGCCACGATGTCGGTGCGCGCCCTGGCGGCCTCGATCGCCGCGTCCAGGCTGAGCAGCCCGCCGGGGCCGAAGGTGTTGGGCTTGGTGTGGTCGTGCCCGTTGTCCAGGGTGATCAGGACCGCGGTGCCCGCGCCGTGGGGGAGTTCGATGTCACGGGAGAGCGCGTTGGTGACGACCTCGTCGCTGAACAGCCCCGAAAGAGAACTGTGACGCGAAGCGTCTCCGTTGAGGGTGGTGGTGGGCGACGGGCGGGACTCGTCGATCGGCATGTTCACTTGCCCCCCTCGTAGTTGGTGTTCTCCCACAGGACGGTCCCGCCCATGCCCATGCCGACGCACATGGTGGTCAGGCCGTAGCGGACGTCGGGGCGCTCGGCGAAGTGGCGCGCGAGCTGCATCATCAGGCGCACGCCCGAGGAGGCCAGCGGGTGGCCGAGGGCGATGGCGCCGCCCCAGGGGTTGACGCGGGCGTCGTCGTCGGCGAGGCCGAAGTGCTCCAGGAAGGCCAGCACCTGCACGGCGAAGGCCTCGTTGATCTCGATCAGGCCGACGTCGTCCATCGAGATGCCCTGGCGGGCGAACAGCTTCTCGGTGGCCGGGACCGGGCCCACGCCCATGACCTCGGGCTCCACACCGGCGAAGGAGAAGTCGACCAGGCGCATCCTGGCGCCCAGTCCCAGCTCCTCGGCCACGTCCTCGGCGGCCAGGATCGCGCCGGTGGCGCCGTCGTTGAGACCGGCGGCGTTGCCGGGCGTCACGTTGCCGTGCGCGCGGAACGGGGTCTTGAGGGAGGCCAGCGACTCCATGGTGGTGCCGGGCCGGGGCGGCTCGTCCTGGGTGGCCAGGCCGTAGCCCTTCTCCAGGGAGCGGACCAGGACCTCGACCAGGTCGGGCTGGATCAGGCCGTCGGCGTAGGCCTTGGCGACCTTCTCCTGGCTGCGCACCGCGTAGGCGTCGGCCCGCTCCTTGGTGATGGAGGGGTAGCGGTCGTGCAGGTTCTCGGCGGTGTTGCCCATCACCAGCGCGGACGGGTCCACGAGCTTCTCGGAGAGGAAGCGCGGGTTGGGGTCGACGCCCTCGCCCATGGGGTGGCGGCCCATGTGCTCGACGCCGCCCGCGATGACCACGTCGTAGGCGCCGAAGGCGATGCCCGCGCCGGAGGTGGTGACGGCCGTGAGCGCTCCGGCGCACATGCGGTCGATGGCGTAGCCGGGGACGCTGCGGGGCAGTCCGGCGAGGATCGCGGCGCTGCGCCCGATCGTCAGGCCCTGGTCGCCGATCTGGGTGGTGGCGGCGATGGCGACCTCGTCGACGCGCTCGGGGGGCAGCCCCGGGTTACGGCGCATCAGTTCGCGGATCACGCGTACGACGAGGTCGTCGGCGCGTGTCTCGGCGTAGAGGCCCTTGCCTGACTTGCCGAACGGGGTGCGGACCCCGTCGACAAACACGACATCGCGGGCAGTTCGCGGCACGATGGCCCCTCCTTCTCCAAGGGTGGATGGACTCGTTGACCCCCATGCTACTCGCCAGTAACAACTTGTGCGAGCAGCGGACCCCCCGACTTCGGTCAGGGGCGGAATCAGGGGTGATCCCCGACTTTCGGCAGTGGCACCGCACGCCCGTCGCGCGGTTGGCTGGGCGGGCGTTCCACCACGGGACACAGCGAACCACAGCGAACCACAGCGAACGACGGCGAGACGCCGTGGAGCGACATCGGGGGCCCACGTGTCAGATCCGGGCGTGCGCGACGCCGACCACGCCGCGAACACCGAGGCCGCGCCCAAGGCCTCCCTGCGCCGTCTGTGGGGGGTGTACGCCCGCCCCCACTGGCGCGTGCTCGTCCTGGGCGGGGCGCTCACCTTCCTGGGCGGTGTCACCAGCCTGTCCCAGCCCCTCCTGGCCAAGTACGTCATCGACGCGCTCGGCGCGGGGGAGCCCATCCTCGGTCCGGTCCTGACCCTGACCGCCGTCATCCTCGGCGGCGCGCTCATCGGTGCCCTGGGCGCCTTCCTGCTGGAGCGCACCGGCCAGAGCGTCGTGCTCGGCGTGCGCCGGGGTCTGGTGGGCCGCCTGGTTCGGTTGCGCGTGGCCGAGGTCGACCGCCTCAAACCCGGCGACCTGGTGGCCCGCCTGACCGCGGACACCACCCTGCTGCGCACCGTCGCCACCAGCGGCATCACCAACCTCTTCACCAGTTCGGTGCTGCTGGCGGGCGGCATCGTGGTCATGGCCGTCCTCGACGGCCTCCTGTTCCTGCTCGCCGCCGGGATGATCGTCATGGTCGGCCTGGTCATGGGCGTCATCCTGCCCCGGATCGGCACCGCCACCCAGGCCGCCCAGGCCGCCCTCGGAGAGATGGGCTCGCACCTGGAGCGGATCTTCGGGGCCTTCCGCACCGTCAAGGCCTCCTCCGCGGAGGAGGCCGAGACCGCCCGCCTGGACGCCGCCGCGGTCGAGTCCTGGCGCAGGGGCGTGGCGGTGGCCGGGTGGACGGCCGTGTCGGGCACCACCGCCTCGCTGGCGGTCAACGTCGCCTTCCTGGCCATCCTCGCCGTCGGCGGGGGACGCGTGGCCGCGGGGGAGCTGCCGGTCTCCTCCCTGATCGCCTTCCTGCTCCTGCTCTTCTACCTCATGGAGCCGATCAGCACCCTGGTCAGCTCGGCCACCGAGCTCCAGACCGGTCTGGCGGCCGTGCGGCGCGTGGACGAGGTCGCCGACCTGGGCCAGGAGGACCTCCGGGACGGCGCGGTCCCCGCCGCGGGGCCCGACCGCTCCGCAGCGGTGGTCTTCGACGACGTGGCCTTCCGCTACCACCCCGACCTGGCGCCGGTGCACCACGGCGTGAGCTTCGAGGCCTCCGGGGCCGGTCTCACCGCCCTGGTCGGCCCCTCGGGAGCGGGCAAGACCACCGTGTTCTCCCTGGTGGAGCGGTTCTACGACGCCACCTCCGGCCGGGTGCTCCTGGACGGGACCGACGTGCGCGCGTGGCCGCTGGCGGCGCTGCGCGCCCAGATCGGCTACGTCGAGCAGGACGCCCCGGTCCTGGACGGCACCCTGCGCGAGAACCTGCTCATGGCCGCACCGGAGGCCACCGAGGAGGAGCTGGCCCGGACCGTGCTCCGCGCCCGCCTGGGCGACCTGGTCTCCCGTCTGCCCGACGGCCTGGACAGCGCGATCGGCCACCGGGGCGTGACGATCTCCGGAGGGGAGCGCCAGCGGGTGGCCATCGCCCGCGCCCTGCTGCGCGGTCCCCGGCTGCTGCTGATGGACGAGGCGACCTCCCAGCTGGACGCCGCCAACGAGAGGGCGCTCAAGGAGGTCATGCTGGACGCGGCCCGCCACACCAACGTCATCGTGGTGGCGCACCGGCTGTCCACGGTCACCAGCGCCGACCAGATCGTGGTCATGGACGCCGGTCGGGTGCGCGCCGTGGGCACCCACGAGGAGCTGGTGGCCGCCGACGACCTCTACCGCGACCTCGCCGCCGGGCAGCTGCTCACCGCGGAGGCTCCCTGAACACGCCGAGGGGCCGGGGCGCAGGTCGAACTGCTCCCTGGCCCCTCACAGGCCGCTTCGCGGGGGAGTGGTGCACCCTCAACCGACGCCTTCGGCGCGGTATCCCCTTCCGGGTGACGGTCGTGCCCGGGAAGGCACCGGCGCTCACAGCAGCGCGTTGGCCTCGCGGTGGCGGCCCGCGGCGTTGTAGGCGCCCGCCAGGTCTCGGCGCAGCCGCAGCGTCAGCCGCCGCACCTCCGGGTCGCCGGAGGAGTTCAGCGCCACCCGGTAGGCGTCGCGCAGCACCTCCACCGCGTCGTCGGAGCGCCCCGCCTGCGTGTAGGCGCGGCCCAGGCGGTGGTGCACCGTCAGGGTGTCCAGGTGCCCCTTGCCCAGGCGGCGGCGCCGCCCGGCCAGCACCATCCGCAGCTGCCCGATCGCGTCCTCGTAGCGCCCGGACATGCTCTGCGCCGCGCTCAGCCCCAGCCGCAGCTCCTCACGGCGCTCGGTCGAGGCCACGTCCTCGATGGCCCGCTCGTAGTGCACCACGGCCGCGTCCAGGCGCCCGCTGCGCCGGTAGCAGACCGCCAGGCGCATACGCGCCTCCACGGTGTCCTCGTCGGCCGAGCCGAACTGGCGCTCGCGCTCGCGCAGCAGCATCTCCCACTGCCCCGCCGCGTCCGCGGGACGACCGGCGTCCTCGTAGGCCCAGGCCAGGTTCTCGCGGATGATCTCGGTGCGCGGGTGCTCCTCGCCGAAGACCGCCACCGCCTCGGCCAGGGTCAGCTCGAACTGCTGCACCGCGGCCTGGCGGCGCCCCATCTGCGCGTACTTGGTCGCCAGGTTGTTGCGCGCGGTGATCGTGTCCGGGTGCTCGGTGCCCAGCCGCTCCACCAGCGACCGCAGCGTCCGCTCCAGGGAGGCGGCCCGCATCCCGGCGGTGGGGGCGGGGGCCTGGACCACCCCGGAGGCCGCCCGCGCCGCCTCCTCGCGCGCCCCGGTCAGGGCCAGCGGCTCGGTGGGCGCGCCGCCCACCGGCGCGGGGCTCGGCACGGAGACCCCGGTCGGCTGCTCCGTCGGCTGTTCCACGGGTTGCTCCGCGCGCGGGGGCACAGTGGTATCGGCGGACCGGGTCCTGGTCGCGCCCTTGAGTCCGGTCTCGCGCAGCAACGCACGCCAGAACGACAGCACAATCACCACATTCCCCTGATCGCGCACCGCGGCCTCCAGCCTGCGGCGTAACACCCGTCGGACAACCCGTACCCCGAAATCACCAGGGCACGTTTCTATAACTTAATCGGACACGGGGCTACGGAACAGGCATCAACCGCCCTGAGGGCACGGTGAGTTCGCTCACTCCTGGGTTGACCGTGTCAGAAGGGGGTAAAAGGCTACGCCTGATCGGCGGTCCGCAACGCTGTGGCCAGGGGTTCCGCGGTCAGGGTGACCTGCCACTCACGGGCCCCGCGCTCACGCAGGAACGCGCCCACCGTGTCGGGGTCCACCGCCTGCGGCGGTGCCCACGCCAGGCGGCGCACCGTGTCCGGCAGCAGCAGGTTCTCGGTCGGCATGACGATGTCCTCGGCGATCCCCGTGACCGTGGCCCGGACCGCCTCCAGGCGCCGCGCCGCCTCCGGCGCCCGGTCGCCCCACCGGTTCACCGGCGGCGGGCCGTCGCCCGGGGCGTTGGGCCGGGGCAGCTCCGCCTGCGCCATGTCCCGCGCCCGGTTGACCGCCTTGATCCACGTGGTCAGGTAGCGCCGCGCCAGCTTGATCCCGAACTGCCGGATCTTGGCCAGCTCCGTGGTGGTGCGCGGCATGGCCGTCGCCGCCTCCACGATCGCCGCGTCCGGCAGCACCCGGCCGGGCGAGATGTCGCGCTCCTGGGCGATGCGGTCGCGTTCGTACCAGAGCTCACGCACGGCGGCCAGGGCGCGCTGGTTGCGCACTCGGTGGATGCCCGAGGTGCGCCGCCAGGGATCGGTGCGCGGCTCCTTGGGCGGCGCGGACAGGACCGCGGCGAACTCCTCGTGCGCCCATCCCAGCTTCCCGGTCTCCTCCAGCTCGTCCTCCAGGGAGTCCCGCAGGTCGATGAGGATCTCCACGTCCAGCGCCGCGTAACGCAGCCAGTCCTCCGGCAGCGGGCGCTGGGACCAGTCCACGGCCGAGTGCTCCTTGGCCAGCCGCAGGTGGAGCAGCCGCTCCACCATGAACCCCAGGCCGACCCGCTGGTAGCCCAGCAGCCGCCCGGCCAGTTCGGTGTCGAACAGGCTCTGGGGGCGCAGGTTGATCTCGGTCAGGCAGGGCAGGTCCTGGTGCGCGGCGTGCAGCACCACCTCGGCGTCGCCCATGGCGTCGTTCAGCGCGCTCAGGTCCGGGCAGGCGATGGGATCGATCAGCGCGGACCCCGCGCCCTCGCGGCGCAGCTGGACCAGGTAGGCGCGCTGCCCGTACCGGTAGCCGGAGGCGCGTTCGGCGTCCACCGCGACGGGGCCCGTCCCGGCGGAGAGCGCGGCGACCACACCGGCCAGCGCGTCGGCGTCGGAGGTGACCTCGGGCAGGCCCTCGCGAGGTTCCCGGAGAAGGGGGGCCCTCTCGGCGTCGTCGTCGTTGCCTGGTTCGCGGGGTTCTGTCTTGGAGTTCAACGCGTTCGCCACACCACTACGGTATGCGCTGTCGCCACCGGACGCGGATCCGGACCGGTCGCGGGCCCCGGGGGCACAGGGGGCGCAGGGGCCGACGGTCAGGGCCGGGAACGCTTGCCGGTGATGTCGGTGACGTCCAGCGGCGGCAGGCCCGCGGCCGAGGCCAGCAGCGCCGACCACGCCTGGACGTGCCCGGACAGGTCGTCGGACTCCGGTGTCCAGGAGGCGCGCATCTCCACCTCGGTGGTGGCGCCCTGGTCCGCCTTGGTGCCGAAACCCTCGGTGGTGGCACGGGTGACCGTGCCGCTCAGCGTGTGGTGCGTGGCGCCGCACGCGTCCAGGGCGTCGGTCAGCCAGCTCCAGGCGACCGGTCCGAGAAGGGGGTCGGTCGCGATCTCCGACTCCAGTTCGGAGTTGGCCTGGCAGACCACCCGGAAGGGGCCGGGCCAGTCGCGCGTGCCCTCGGGGTCGTACAGGACGATGAGCCTGCCCCAGGCGACCTCCTCTCCGTGGACGGTCACCTCGGCCGAGACCGCGACGGCGTGGGGGGCCAGCCGCTGGGGGGCGGGGATCTCCCGGACGGTGATCTCGGGTCGCAGGAGGGGCGAGCGCAGGGCCTCGACCGCTCGCCGGAACGTCTCGTGTGCGTCCTCGGCGCTACCGACATCGGGCATGGTGGAAACGTCAGCCTTCATTCTGGGGTGATCACGTCTCGGCGGGGGGCGTGTGGACATGCTCCGCCTCCCCGCCGGAGGCGGAACGGTGGGCACGTCAAAGACCGTGGCATGAGTCACGGGCTGCGAGTCGGAGTTCGCCCGGCGTGTCGGCGTTTTGTGATGATCTTGGGACCGGCCGACCGCCGACGGCGCCGGTTCGCGCTCCCCTGACCCCCGTCGCCGGTCCGCGGACGCGCGCCCGGGTTCGGCGATCCGAGTGGGAGCAGCGGGCGGGGCATGGCACGATCGAGGGGTGACGCTGCAAGATTCTCCTTTCCTCCGCGCCTGCCGGCGCCTTCCCGTGTCCCACACCCCGGTGTGGTTCATGCGCCAGGCGGGGCGCTCCCTGCCCGAGTACCGACGGGTCCGCGCCGACGTGCCGATGCTTGAGGCCTGCGCGCGCCCCGACATGATCACCGAGATCACGATGCAGCCGGTGCGCCGCTACGACGTCGACGCCGCGATCTTCTTCAGCGACATCGTCGTCCCGCTCAAGGCCATCGGCATCGACCTCGACATCAAACCCGGAGTCGGCCCCGTGGTCGCCGACCCGATCCGCGACGCGACCGGCGTCAAGCGGCTGCGCGAGATCGAGCCCGACGACCTGACCTACATCACCGAGGCCGTGGGCCAGTTGGTCGGCGAGCTGGGCGACAAGCCCCTCATCGGCTTCGCGGGCGCCCCGTTCACCCTGGCCTCCTACCTCATCGAGGGCGGCCCCTCCAAGAACCACGAGCACACCAAGGCGCTCATGTACGGCGAGCCCGAGCTGTGGGACGAGCTGATGCGCCGCCTGGCCACCATCGCCCTGGGCTTCCTGCGCACCCAGATCGAGGCGGGCGCCAGCGCCGTCCAGCTCTTCGACTCCTGGGTGGGCGCCCTGAGCGCCGAGGACTACCGCGCCTCGGTACTGCCCTACACCTCGTGGATCTTGGGCCAGCTCGCCGAGCACGAGGTGCCGCGCATCCACTTCGGTGTGGGCACCGGCGAACTGCTCAGCCTGCTCAGCGAGGCCGGGGCCGACGTCGTGGGCGTGGACTGGCGGGTGCCGCTGGACAAGGCGGTCCAGCGCGTCCAGCCCGGCACCGCCCTCCAGGGCAACCTCGACCCGGCCACCCTGTTCGCGCCCTGGGAGGTCGTCGCCGAGCGCACCCGCGACATCCTGTCCCGAGGCCGCGCCGCCGACGGCCACGTCTTCAACCTGGGCCACGGTGTGCTGCCCAGCACCGACCCGGACGTGCTCCAGCGGCTCACCGCGTTCGTGCACGAGGAGACCTCCGTCTAGGTCCACCCTCCCCTTCCACGCCGACGGCGCCCGCCCCCGACACGCGGGGCCGGGCGCCGTCGGCGCTGGTTCACTCCCCGTCCCCGGGCGGCGTCCCGCCAGGGCCGGAGGGCGCGCCGGGGTCCTGGCCCTTCGCGGTGCCGCCGGACGCGGCGCTCCCCGAGGCGGCGCCCTTCCCGGAGCCGGTCTTCCGGCCACCCGCGGAGGACGCGCCCCTCGCGGGCCCGCGCCGACGCGAGCGGTACCACCACAGCGGTCCCGCGCCCAGCACGGCGGCGACCACCAGGAACGGCAGCAGCCAGCCCACGACCACGGCCACGCCCTGGCCGAAGGTCACCAGCGCGCGCCAGCCGCGGTCCAGGCCGCCGAGGAAACCGATGGAATCCTCCGCGGGCTCCTCCAGGTAGGTCTCCGGGGGCGTCAGGGTCAGGTGCACCGTCGAGTACGCCGTCTGGTTGCGCAGCGTCTCCAGCCGTGCCTGGAAGGCCTCCAGCTCCGCCTGGCGGGTCTGGATCTCGCCCTCCACCCGCAGCAGGTCGTCGACGTCCTCGGCCTCCTCCAGGTAGCCGCGCAGCGTCTCCAGCGCGGCCTCGGAGGACTCGATGCGGCTCTCGACGTCCGCCACCTCCTCGGTGACGTCCTCCACCGACCGCTCCAGGTTGGAGCGATCACCCAGCCGCGACAGCTCCTCCAGCGCGCCCTCGTAGTCCTCGCCCGGGATGCGCAGCGTCAGTGACCCCTCGGGGGAGCCGCCCTGGGGGGTCGACACCCGCTCCGAGGCGACGTAGCCGCCCGCGTCGAGGGTCAGCTCCTTGGCGAGCCCGACCGCCTCGGACACGTCCTCGACCCGTACCGACAGCTCGGCGGTGTGGACCAGTTCCCGGTCGCCGATCTCCACCTCGGAGCCGACGGCCGAGCCGCCGCCCTCCTCGGCGGACTGCTGCTCGCCCACCTGCTCCTCGGAGAGGCCCCGGTCACCGGCCTCGGGCGCCACGGCCGCGGACTCGTTGGTGGCCCCGGCGCCGCCGTCGGCCATGGGGGAGGAGCAGGACGTGGCCAGGAGGGCCGCCAGGCCCACGGAGAGCACGGTTCCGGCGACACGCCGGGTCGGGGGGAACGCTGAGGTAGCCATGCCCCCTTCGACGTACCCCGCCGCGGGCCCGTTTCGGCCCCGTGGTAACGACCGCGCAACGGAGGCGTGTGACGGCGGCGCGCGGGACCGCCCGGGGCGCCGCGCACGGACCCGCCCCGGACGCGACGCAACTCACGGGGTGTCGCGGGGGAAGGCGGATCACGGTGACCCAGGTCATCTGGGAAGCTGGGGGTATGCCTGAAGCACCGCACGTCGTCGTGGTCGGGGGCGGGGTCTCCGGACTCACCGCCGCGCACCGCCTCCGTGGTCTGGGCGCCGCCGTCACCGTGGTGGAGGCCTCCGACGCACCCGGGGGCAAGCTGCGCGCCTCACCGGTGGCGGGGGTGTCCGTAGATATGGGCGCCGAGGCGGTGCTCGCCCGCCGCCCCGAGGCGCTGGACCTGTTCTCCGAGCTGGGCCTGGACGAGCGGGTGGTGCACCCCGGGCCCGGCGCCGCCGCCGTCTACAGCCGCGGACGGGTTCGTCCCCTGCCCAAGGGCCAGCTCATGGGCGTGCCCGGCGACCTGCGCGCGCTCGCCCGCAGCGGGGTGCTCTCCGGTGCCGGAACCCTGCGGGCCGGACTCGACCTCGTGCTCCCGCGCACCCCGGTGCGCGGCGACGTGTCCGTCGCCGACTACGTCGGGGCCCGCATGGGTTCGGAGGTCGTCGACCGCCTCGTCGAGCCCCTCCTGGGCGGTGTGTACGCGGGCCGGGCCGACCGGCTCTCCCTGGAGTCCACGCTGCCGCAGATCGCGCCCATGGCCCGCCGGAACCGCTCCCTGATGCACGCCGTGCGCACCAGCCTGCGCGGCAGGGGGGCTGCGCCCACCAAGGCGGGGCCGGTGTTCGCCTCCCTGCGCGGCGGGGTGGCCGGACTCGTCGGTGCGCTCGCCGAGCGCCACGCCGACAGCCTGCGCCTGGGCTCGCGGGTCCGCGCCCTGGAGCGCCTGCCCGAGGGCTGGCGGGTCCGCCTGGACAGCAACGAGCGCATCGCCTGCGACGGCGTCCTGCTCGCCTGCCCCGCCCCCGAGGCCGCCCGCCTGCTCGCCGAGCACGCCCCCGGCGCCTCCCGCGACCTGAACGGCGTCGAGTACGCCAGCATGGCCCTGGTGACCCTGGCCCTGCCCGTGTCCGCCTTCCCCGAGCCGCTCACCGGCACGGGCTTCCTCGTCCCGGCGGGGGAGGGGTTGACCGTCAAGGCCGCCACCTTCTCCAGCAACAAGTGGCCCTGGATCGCCGAGGAGCTGGCCGCGGCCAACCCCGGCGACGGCCTGGTGGTGCTGCGCTGCTCCATCGGGCGCTTCGGCGACGAGCGGATCCTGGAGCGCTCCGACGCGGAGCTGGCCGCGGCCGCCGTGCGCGACCTGGCCACGGTCACCGGCATGGACGGGGCGCCGGTGCAGACCCGGGTCACCCGGTGGACCGACGGTCTGCCCCAGTACGCCGTCGGCCACGCCTCGCTCGTCGAGCGGGTGCGCGCCGACGTCGCCCGCAGCCCCGGCCTGGGGGTGTGCGGCGCGGTCTACGGCGGCGTGGGGATCCCCGCCTGCGTCGCCGACGCCCTCCAGCAGGCCGAGCGCCTGGCGGGCGCCCTCACGACGAACAGTCCCACCAGCGGCGGCGAGGCCGCCGGAACGAACCAGCAAGGAGTCAACCCGTGACGGGCCAGCACAACGAAGCCGCCGACCAGGACGGCAGCGACCTCAACTCCCTCATCCGCTACACCATGTGGTCGGTCTTCAAGGTCGAGTCCCTGGACGGGGTCGACCGCGCGGCCGCGGCCGACGAACTGGCCACGCTCCTGGACAAGGCCGCCGAGCAGGGTGTGACCACCCGCGGCAGCTACGACGTCCAGGGCTTCCGCGCCGACGCCGACATCATGTTCTGGTGGGTGGCCGACTCCCCCGAGCAGGTCCAGGACGTCTACACGGCCTTCCGTCGCACGCGGGTCGGCCGGGCGAGCACCCCGGTGTGGTCGGTCGTGGGCCTGCACCGCCCCGCCGAGTTCAACCGCGGCCACGTGCCCGCCTTCCTGGCGGGGGAGGAGCCGCGCGAGCACCTGTGCGTGTACCCGTTCGTGCGCTCCTACGAGTGGTACCTGCTGCCCGACGACGAGCGCCGCGCGATGCTCGCCGAGCACGGCCGCATGGCCGCCCCCTACCCGGACGTGCGCGCCAACACGGTGTCCTCGTTCGGGCTCAACGACTACGAGTGGCTGCTCGCCTTCGAGGCCGACGACCTGCACCGCATCGTGGACCTGATGCGCCACCTGCGCGGCGCCAAGGCACGCCTGCACACCCGCGAGGAGGTGCCGTTCTACACCGGTCGCCGCAAGAGCGTCGCCGAGCTGGTCGAGTCCCTGCCGTAGGGGGGAGGCGGCCCGCCGCTCCGACCCGCGGCGGGCACGGCCACAGCGCGAACGGGGGCGCCCCGGGAGAAGGAGTTCCCTCTTCCCGGGGCGCCCCCGCGCGTGTGCGTCAGTCCTGCGTGGCGGAGGCCCGCCGGACGGCCAGGACGTAGAACGGGATGGTGACGATGAAGCCCAGCACGGCGGCGCTCATCAGGTAGATGAGCGTCTGGCCCGCGGGCAGCCCCAGGCCCCAGGCGGCCATCAGGGCGACCCCGACGGCCAGGACGCCCAGCACCGCGTGGGCCTTGCGCCCGCGCGGCTTGGGGTACTCCATCCGGCTCACCATCAGCCAGGAGATGAGCAGCACCGCCGTCACCCCCGCCATCAGCGGCGGGTCGAGCAGGACCACCGTCACCACGGCCATGGCGCCGAAGGGGCAGGGCAGCCCGGTGAAGTAGCTGGAGCCCGGCGCCTGGCAGGAGAACCGGGCCAGGCGCACGATGACCGCGAGCAGCACGGCGCCGCCCGCCGCGACCGGCAGCAGGTCCGAACCCCCGGTCCGCATGCCCCACACGACGAAGAAGAACGCGGGCGCGAACCCGAAGCTGATCACGTCGGCCAGGTTGTCCAGCTCCGCGCCCATGCCGCTGCCGCCCAGCTTGCGGGCGACCCGACCGTCGAGCACGTCCAGGGCGGCCGCGACGAGCATCAGGCCCACGACCGTGGCCATGGCCGTGCGCGGCAGCGGCCCGGCGATCCCGGCCGTGTCCTGCGCGGACTGGGCCACCACCAGCGCCCACACCGCCAGGAAGCCGCACAGGGCGTTGCCGAGCGTCAGGTAGTCGGCCACCCCCAGACGCAGCCTGGGGGCCTCCTGCGGAACGGTGGAGGCGGTCCCGTCGGCTGCCACGGCGTTCTCAGCCGGCGTCAAGGCGGGTTTCTCCGGCACGGACCTTCTGGCCGACCTCCACCGCCGGGGCGATCCCGGCCGGAAGGTAGACGTCGACCCTGGACCCGAACCGGATGAGACCGATCCTCTCCCCTTGCTCGACCTTCTGCCCCGCAGCGAGATACGGGACGATACGCCTGACCATCGCGCCGGCGATTTGAACGACCGTGATCGCACCGATCTCGGTTTCAAGGGTCCAGATGACGCGCTCATTACGCTCGCTGTCCTTGTCGAATGCGGGGCGGAAGCCGCCCGGTCGGTGCTCGACGCCTGTCACCACGCCGGCGAGGGGGGCACGGTTGACGTGCACGTTGAGGGGGTTCATGAACACCGCGACCCTGGTCCGCCCATCGGGCTGGAGGTCGAGGCTCTGCACGACGCCGTCCGCCGCGGACAGCACCCGTCCGGTCGCCGGGCCGCGCTCGGGGTCGCGGAAGAACCAGGTCATCCCCGCGGCCAGGGCGACCACCGGGACGGCGAGTGCGGTGCGGGTCCGCGAGCCCCGGGCGGCCAGGACGGCGGCTCCGGCGGCTCCCAGCGCGGGCAGCAGCCACGGGGCCGAACCCTGCGCCATGCCCAGGCGCGGGCGCGCCGGGGGACGGTGGGAGGCGGATGAGAAAGGTGAGTCGTCGGTCATCGAGCGCTTTCGTCGCGGGTCTGTTGGTTCGCCCGCACATCGGTTGCCGCTGCGGGGGTCGACCCGGGACTCCCGGGTCGGCTGGCGGAGGATCCGGATGCGACCGGCCCTGCGCGCCGCGCCCCGCGGGCCGACCGGGGACCGGCCGTTGGTGCGCTGGATGCGATTATCCCTGATTCCGCCGAGGACGGGCCGCGGGTGCGCGCCGCCGTCCTCGGGCGGTCCCGGTCCCGCCGTCCGACACCAGGATCGTACGGCACCTACTCGGTCGGCTCCAGGGTGAGGGCGACGGAGTTGATGCAGTACCGGTCGTCGGTGGGGGTGGCGTACCCCTCGCCGTGGAAGACGTGGCCCAGGTGCGAGTCGCACGCGGCGCACCGCACCTCGGTGCGCACCGCGCCCAGGGAGCGGTCCTCGTGCAGGGTCACCGCGTCGGAGTCGGCCGGGTCGTAGAAGCTGGGCCATCCGCAGTGGGACTCGAACTTCTCGCCGGAACGGAAGAGCTCGGCGCCGCAGCCGCGGCAGCGGTAGACCCCGGCGGCCGTGGTGTCCACGTACTCCCCGGTCCACGGGCGCTCGGTGGCGGCCTGGCGCAGTACCGCGTACTCCTGGGAGTTGAGCCGTTCGCGCCATTCCTGGTCGGTCCGGGGGATGTCCTTGGGCCCGCTGCCGTTGTCCTGGGCCTGGTCCGCTGAGTCAGCCATGGGACGACGCTACCCCGAATCGGATCCGGATGCCGCCTCAGCACCCTTCGTGGCGCAAACACTCCCATATGACATTTGGGACAGGGAAACAGTCCCAAAGGGCCAGATCCTCCTAACTTCGGCTTACGCGACGTTCGGTAGCCAAAGGGGCGGGTACGGCTGTAACCAGGGTCAGTGGTCGAACGGTGCACTTGAGGCAGGTGACATGGCTGTTACAACTCAACAGGCACTCGGAGTGAGCAGACGACCGCTGCGCGTGGGCAGGATCCGATACGGACTGTGGTGGCTCGACCAGAACACCACGGGCGCGCGGTCCCTCGTGAGGACCGTCGCCGACGGAGCGGCCACCACGGGTCGTGAGCTGCGCTGGGCCGCCGAGCTCAGCGTCCGCTCCACGGTCGTGCGGGTCGGCCGCACCCGGCCCGGACCCTGGAGCGAACGCACGCTGCTGCTCGCCGCCACGGCCGTCGCCGTGTGCGCGCTGGCGGTCGCGCTCGTCCTGGGGTTCGGCATGGCGCGGTGGGCCATGACCGCGTCGGACTCCCTGCCCTTCGCCGCCGCCGGGGCACTGGCGGTGGGACTGGTTCTCCTGCCGTTGGCGTACCTGGTGTTCGCCTCCAAGCGAGGCGGTCGCTGAAGTCGGTCCGAGAGGGGGGAGGGGTGCCCGGGACGGCGTCCCTCCCCCCCCCGCTTTCGGGGTGTCGGGGGCGTGCGGTGCGGTTCCCGGGGCGGGGGAGACCGCGCGAGCGGGATGGGGCGGGGGCGGAGGCCGGCTCAGGCGCCGAAGTCGTAGCGCAGCACGTACGCCGAGCCGTCCATGGTGATCTCGTTGAACTCCACCGGCCGGTGGTCGGCGGTCAGCGCGGTGCGCGCCACCTCCAGCACCGGGGTGCCGGGGGCCAGCTCCAGCACCTCGCTCTCCTCGGGAGTGGGCATGCGCACCCGGATCTCCTCGGTGAAGTGCGCCGGGGCGTGCCCCAGTTCGGCCAGGCGCGCGTAGATGCCTCCCGGCCCGCTGTCGTACTCCCGCACGCGCCGGGCCGACGGCTCCCCGCCGTCCCCCAGCACGGCCAGGGGCAGGTGCGAGACGGCCTGCTGCACCGGACGCCCGTCCACGAGGTAACGGCGCGAGCGCCGCAGCACCCCGACCCCCTCGGCCAGGCCCAGCGCGCGCGCCACGTGCGCGGCGGACACCGACTCCTCCACGCGCAGGCTGTCCACCTCGTACTCCCGGTCCTCGCTGTCGACCTGCCAGATCGCGCGCCCGCTGCCCCACAGGTCCTGGGACAGCCGTCGGGCGCCGTGTCTTCGCAGGGGCCGGAACAGGCGGACGTAGATGCCCGAGCCGCGCACGGCCACGGCCAGGCCCTCGTTGATCAGTACGGAGAGCGCCTGCCTCGCGGTGGCCCGTGCGACGCCGTGGCGTTCCATGAGGGTGTTCTCCCCGGGCAGGCGGTCGCCGTCGGCGTACCGTCCGGAGCGGATCTGTTCGCGTAGTTCCTCGGCTATCCCGCGATAGACCGGAGGGGATCCGTTTTCGGACGTCGGCACCACGTTCATCCTCTCGGCCGGGGGGCCAAGCCGGTAAGCCCCGTCAATGCGGTGTGTCCTGTGTCCAGCAGCGGTGTTTCCAGTGGAGGGCACACCTCGGGTATGTCCGGTTGCGGGATGGTTCATGCGTGGTTGTGGGGCGGCCGAAACCGAGCGGTTACCCGTGTGTCCTCCGCAGACGCCCTATTCCCTGACGTAACGCGCGAACAGGCTCCCCTCCGCTTCCAACAGGTGCGCCATCCGCACGGGCGTGCTCTGCGCGGAGGTGTGCTCCGGGGCCCCGGGGGCGCCCGGTCCCCCCGCCACGATGCGCGGCGGCCCCGACCCCAGCAGGTGCGGGCTCAGGGTCAGGCACAGCTCGTCCAGAAGCCCCGCCGCCACGAACTCCGCCAGCAGGTGCGGGCCGCCCTCGGTCAGCACGCGGTGCAGTCCGCGCTCGGCCAGAGCGTCCACCACGTGCGCGGGCGTCACCGAGGCCCCCTCGACCACCACGAGGTCGGCGCGTTCGGCCACCTCGCGGCGCCGCCGCGCGGCGGCGCCGTCCGTGGTGAACACCAGGGTGCGCGCGTCCGGCGGCGCTTCGGTGAGCAGGTCGGCGGGCAGGTCGAGGGAGCGGGAGACCACCGCCACGGCCGGTGTCCGGGGTCGTCCCTCGCGCAGCCCCTCCCACGCCCTGCGGACGCGGACCGGCCCGTACCCCTCCACGCGCGCCGTGGCGGCGCCCACCAGCACCACGTCGCACAGGGCGCGCAGCGCGCCCATGATCTGGCGGTCGGGCGCCGAGGACAGGTCCCTGCTGCGCCCCGAGGGGCCCACGGCGCCGCCGTCGGCGCTGGCCACCATGTTGGCGCGCACCCAGGGGCGGTCCAGGCCGGCGGGGTAGGCGTAGGCGTCGGCCGGGTCCGCGTCCGCGCCGCCCGGGACGGGCAGCAGCTGCCGGAACGCGATGGGGGCGGCGGGGGCGTCCGCGCCGGTGTGTGTACTCGACATGGTCACACAGCGTAGGCGGTGGCCCAGGGCATGCCGAGAAGGGGGAGCCCAAGCCCCCCTGCCCAGCCTTTTTCCTCCAGCATCTCCAACGCGTCGTGCCACCGCCAGAGCCGACGTCGTCCTGTGGACAACCGGGGCACCGCGTGCGCGGCGACGGGCCCCGGACGCTCCCGTCAGAGGGAGCGTCCGGGGCCCGCGTGCCCGGTTCCTCAGGACCGGGAGGACGACGTGTGCTTGTGCGACACCCGGCGCAGCAGCAGCAGCGCCCGGTCGATGACCCGCACCGGACCGGAGGCCGCCACGAACGGCCGTCCGTCCACGTCGGGCTCGGCGGTGTCCAGCACGGTCTCCCAGGCCATGCCGTACTCGGTGCCCGGAACGGTGAAGTCCACCGTCTCCGGGCCGCTGTTGAGCAGCAGCAGGAACGAACTGTCCCGGATCCGCCGACCGCGCGGATCCGGTTCGGTGATGGCGTCCCCGTTGAGGAACACGCCCAGGGCCTGGCCCGTGGAGTTCCAGTCGTCGCCGGACATCTTCCTGCCGTTCGGGCGCAGCCACACGATGTCGGGCAGGCCCTTCTTCCCGGCCTTGGCGCCGCCCACCGGACTGCCCCGGAAGAACCGGCGGCGCCGGAACACCGGGTGGTCGCGGCGCAGTCGCGCCAGTCCGCGCACGTAGTCCAGAAGGTCGTTGTCGGGCTCCTCGTCCTCGCCGAGCCCGGCGCCCTTCCAGTCGATCCAGGCGATCTCGTTGTCCTGGCAGTAGGCGTTGTTGTTGCCGTTCTGGGTGCGTCCCACCTCGTCGCCGTGGGAGAGCATCACCACCCCCTGCGACAGGTACAGGGTGGTGAGGAAGTTGCGCACCTGGCGGCGGCGCAGCGTGATGATCGCGGGGTCCTCGGTGGGCCCCTCCACGCCGTGGTTCCAGGACCGGTTGTCGTCGGTGCCGTCGCGGTTGTCCTCGCCGTTGGCCTCGTTGTGCTTGTGGTCGTACGACACCAGGTCGGCCAGAGTGAAGCCGTCGTGGCAGGTGATGAAGTTGATGGAGGCCACCGGTCGGCGGCCGTCGTCCTGGTACAGGTCGCTGGACCCGGCCAGGCGCGAGGCCAGCTCGCCCACCACGGGCTCGCCCCTCCAGTAGTCGCGCACGGTGTCGCGGTACTTGCCGTTCCACTCGGTCCACAGCGGCGGGAAGTTGCCCACCTGGTAGCCGCCCGGGCCCACGTCCCAGGGTTCGGCGATCAGCTTGACCTGCGAGATCACCGGGTCCTGCTGGACGATGTCGAAGAACGTGCTCAGCCGGTCCACGTCGTGGAACTCGCGGGCCAGGGCCGAGGCGAGGTCGAAGCGGAACCCGTCCACGTGCATCTCCAGGACCCAGTAGCGCAGCGAGTCCATGATCAGCTGCAACGAGTGTGGATGGCGTACGTTCAGGCTGTTGCCGCAGCCGGTGTAGTCGAGGTAGTAGCGCTGGTCCTCGTCGCTGACCCGGTAGTAGCTGAGGTTGTCGATGCCGCGCAGCGACAGCGTGGGCCCCATGTGGTCGCCCTCGGCGGTGTGGTTGTACACCACGTCGAGCAGCACCTCGATGCCCGCCTCGTGCAGCGACTTGACCATCGCCTTGAACTCCTGGACCTGCTGCCCGCGCGAGCCGCGCGCCGCGTAGCCGCTGTGCGGGGCCAGGAAGGCCAGGGTGTTGTACCCCCAGTAGTTGGTCAGTCCCCGGGCCACCATGGCGTGCTCGGGCACGAAGTGGTGCACGGGCATGAGCTCGACCGCCGTCACCCCCAGCGAGGTGAGGTAGTCGATCATCACCGGGTGGGCCAGCCCCGAGTAGGTGCCGCGCTGGTGTTCGGGGATGCCCGGGTGGCGCATGGTGAGCCCGCGTACGTGCGTCTCGTAGATCACCGTGCGGTGGTAGGGCGTACGCGGTCTGGACTCGTTGCCCCAGTCGAAGAACGGGCTGACCACCACGCACTTGGGCACGTAGGGCGCGCTGTCCTTGGTGTTCCTGCGCTCCGGTGCGGCGAAGTGGTAGCTGAACAGGGATTCGTGCCAGGTGAGGTTGCCGTTCAGCGCCTTCGCGTAGGGGTCGGTGAGCAGTTTGTTCGGATTGCACCGCAGCCCCTGCTCCGGGGCGTAGGGCCCGTGAACGCGGTACCCGTACTGCTGTCCCGGTCCGACACCGGGAAGGTAACCGTGCCATACGAAACCGTCGTACTCGGTCAGCTGTATACGCGTCTCCTCGCCGTCGTCGTCGAACAGACACAGGTCCACCCGTTCGGCGGCCTCGGAGAACAGGGAGAAATTGGTGCCGGACCCGTCGTAGGTCGCACCGAGCGGATAGGAACTACCTGGCCAGACTTCCACCATAGGCGTCGTCAGTCTCTTGGATTCGGGGCCTTCGGGAGGGGTGGCTCGGGCCCGCGCGCCTCCGGCCGTTCCTGAAGGGTTACCGCGGTCCCGCTCCCCGTCCGAAAGCAGGCGGTCGTGTTTTGTGACGACTTCTTTGTTCCGCTCCGGACGCCGAAGTATGCCGACCTGGCCGATGATCATTCATCGGCCGCCCCTCTTAGGGGTTTTTGTTGGAATTATCAGGGTTAAGAGTGGTAAACGGGATTTGTGAGGTCAAGAAATGGTGTCCGCGCCCCCGACCTCACCGGCTCGGGCGGGCCCGGTCCAGGATGAGCTCGGTGTCCACACCCCTGGGCAGGGTGCCGAACACGTGCCCCCACTCACCCCCCAGACGTGAGGCGGTGAACGCCTCGGCGACCGGGGTGGGCGCGTGGCGCAGCAGCACCGACGCCTGTAGGACCAGCGCCATCAGCTCCACCACCGACCGCGCCCGGTACTGTGCCTCCTCCGGGTCGCCCAGGACCTGCTCCAACCGCCTGACCGCCGCGTCGTAGTGGTCGTCCACGCCCGCGGCGGTGCGCAGTTCGGCCAGGAACGCCTCCAGCGACTCGGGACCGCGGCCCATCGCGCGCAGCACGTCCAGCGCCGCCACGTTGCCAGAGCCCTCCCAGACGGAGTTGAGCGGGGAGTCCCGGAACAGCCGGGGCATCCCCGACTCCTCCACGTAACCGTTTCCGCCCAGGCACTCCAGCGCCTCGGCGACGTGCGCGGGCTGGCGCTTGGTCACCCAGAACTTGCCCACGGCCACCCCCAGGCGGCGGAAGGCCGTCTCGGACTCGTCCCCGCGCACCGCGCGGTCCACGGCACCGGCCAGACGGGTCATCAGCGCCGTCGCCGCCTCCGACTCCAGTGCCAGATCGGCGAGCACGTTGCGCATCAGCGGCTGCTCGACCAGCACCCCGCCGAAGGCGCTGCGGTGCTCGGCGTGGTGCAGGGCGTGCACCACCGCGGCGCGCATGCCCGCGGCCGAGCCGATCACGCAGTCCAGCCGGGTGCTGTTGACCATCTCGATGATGGTGGGCACGCCCCTGCCGGGTTCGCCTACCAGGTGGGCGACGGCGCCGTCGTACTCCAGCTCCGCCGACGCGTTGGAGCGGTTGCCCAGCTTGTCCTTGAGCCGCTGGATGTGCAGCGCGTTGCGGCCGCCGTCCTCCAGCACCCGGGGCACCAGGAAACAGCTCAGCCCCTCGGGCGCCTGCGCCAGCGTGAGGAAGAAGTCGCTCATCGGCGCCGAGGTGAACCACTTGTGCCCGGTCAGCACGTGGTGCCCCTCTGCGGTGGGGAGCGCGCGGGTGGTGTTGGCGCGCACGTCCGAGCCGCCCTGCTTCTCGGTCATCGACATGCCCGCGAGGAGCCCGCGCTTGGTGTGCGGCGCCCGCAGCCCGAAGTCGTAGACGGGCGCGGTGAGCAGCGGCTCGTACCGCCGCGCCAGTTCGGGGGAGTGGCGCAGGGCCGGGACAGCCGCGTAGGTCATCGAGACCGGGCACCCGTGGCCCGCCTCGGGCTGGGACCACAGGAAGAACTTGGCGGCACGGGCCACGTGCGCGCCCGGGCGCCCGTCCGCCCACGGCGCGGCGTGCATGCCGTGCTCCACCGCCTGGTCCATGAGCACGTGGTAGGCGGGCTGGTAGTCGACCTCGTCCACCCGGTGGCCGTAGCGGTCGTGGGTGCGCAGCACCGGCGGGTAGGCGTTGGCGGACTCGCCCCAGGCGCGGACCCGCTCCGACCCGGCCGCGTCGCCGACCTCGCGCACCTCGGCCTCGGCCCATCCGGCGTCCTCGCGCCGCAGACCCTCCAGGAGCGCGGGGTCCTCCGCCGCCGCGTAGTCGCCGAGCGGGGGCGCCTGGTTGAACACCTCGTGTGTGGGGGGCACGGCGGCCACCTCTTTCCGTTGCTGGTCGCGGGTGGTCGGAGTGCGGGAATCCTATCCTCGGACGGGACACCGAACAGAACCGGGTTCGGTCGCGCCCGGCCCCCGGACCGGTGACGACGCGCCCTTCCCGCTGCGGCGCTCCCGCCGGGTCACGGCCAGAGCAGGCCGCGCTCCCAGGACGCGCCCGCTCCCGGGCGGGTGTAGCGCAGGCGCGTGTGGCGGCGGTCCCGGTCGGCCTGCCAGAACTCCACCTCGGCCGGACGGACCAGGTACAGGCCCCAGTCCTCGGGAACCAGCTCCGGATCGCGCTCCAGCCTCTCCCGACTCTCCCGTGCCACGCGGTCGACGTCCGCGAGCTCGTCCAGGGGCTCGCTCTGTCTGCCGTGCAGACCGGCCACCCGCGACTCCAGCGGCCGGGCCAGGTAGTCGGCGGCGCACCGCTCCCGGTCGGCCAGCTCCGCCCGTCCGCGCACCCGCACCTGGCGGCCCTGCCCGATCCAGTGGAACAGCAGCGCCACCGCCGGGTTCCGGGCCAGCTCCCGCCCCTTGCGCGAGCCGGTCGTGGTGGCGAACCACCAGCCCTCGGGAGTGAAGTCCTTCATGATGACCACCCGGGCCGACGGAGCCCCCGCCTCGTCCACGGTCGTGACCGTCATCGCGTGCGGCTCGGGCACCCCGGCCTCGACCGCCCCGAGAACCACTCCAGGAACAGCTCCGCCGGGTCCTCGGGCGCCGCCCCGGGATCGAACTCCGGCAGCACCCCGGAGAACACCGGCAGCCCCCGCAGCAGGTCCCGGACACCGCTCCGCACCACACCCCGCCCCTCCGAACCCCGTCCCTCCGAACCCCGTCCCTCCGACACGGCCACCCCCACGATTCCTCGGTCGATCGGCGCCCGTTCGCGACGCCTGCCTTCGATTCTTCTGGGCCGCGGTCGCGCGGACAAGCCACTTCTCGCGGTTGTGGACAACCGCGGGCGCCCTTCTCCGGGAGCACGGTCTCAGGGGACACGGCGTCAGTGGTACGGCTTCGGGGGCACTGCTCCAGGGGGCACGGCCTCGGGGGACGACGCGAACTGGCGGCCCGTCCAGCGGACCGCCCGTTCGCCTCCGTCTCGTCCGTCCCGTCCATCCCGTCCGCCCGCGCACCCTCACGGCACGGACGCCGGACGCCGGACACCGCGGCCGCCAGCGCTCCCGCCGCGGCCGGACGGCGCCCCGCGCCTCAGCGGGAGCTGGTCACGTGCCGTGCCGCCACCGCGGCGTCGTAGCGGTCCAGCACCACCCTGGCCATCTCGGGTACGTCCCCCAGCGCCTCGGACACCGCGCACGCGCCCGCCTCCAACGACCGGGCGCGCACCCGGTCGGCGAAGAACCCCGGCGCCAGCAGGTAGGTGGCCACGGCCACCCGCGACGCCCCCCGCTCGCGCAGGGCGGCCACCGCCTCCCCCGGGCCGGGGGAGGCCGCGGACGCGTAGGCGGCCACGACCTCACGCCAGGGGCCGCGCCCGGCCAGCTCGGCGGCCACCGCGGCCACGGTCGCGTTCGCCCCGGGGTCGCTGGAACCGGCCGAGGCCAGCACCAGGGCCGTACCGGGGTCGGGGCGCGCCCCCGCCTCGCCCAGGCGCCGCTCCACCGCCTCCGACAGCAGCGGGTGCGGGCCCAGGGTGTCGGCGTAGCGCACCCGCAGCCACGGGCTGCGCTCGCGCGCGTCCGCCAGCACCTTCGGCAGGTCCACCTTGCTGTGGTAGGCCGCCGTCAGCAGCGTCGGCAGTACCACCGCCTCACCCGCCCCGCGCGAGGCCAACTCCTCCAGCGCGTCCCGCGCGGAGGGCGCCACGTGGTCCAGGTAGGACACGCGCACGTCGAGCCCCGGCCGCAGCGCCCGCACCCGGTCGAACACCGCCGACACGGCCCGCGCCGACCTCGGGTCCGCGCTGCCGTGCGCCACCGCCAGCAGGGGCACGTCCCCGTCCCGGCCTCCGCCGCTCCGCGCCCCGGCTCCGCCCACCGTCATGGTCACCCTCCTCGTCGCTTCCGAGCACCGCCGCCCCCGGCCCCACCCGACTCCGGCGGAGCCGCGGCCGGGCCACGAGGCCCGGCCGCCGCGTACGCACTCACACGTGGATTCCGCACTCGGTCTTGCCCGTGCCGGACCACCGGCCGCTGCGCGGGTCCTCTCCCGGGGCCACCCGCCGCGTGCACGGCTCGCAGCCGATCGAGGGGTAGCCGTCGTACTGGAGCGGGTTCACGATGACCCCGTTCTCGGCCATGTAGGTGTCCACCTCGTCCTGGGTCCACCGGGCGATCGGGTTCACCTTGGTCATCCGCCGACGCCGGTCCCACTGCACGACCGGGGTGTCGCGGCGGGTCGCCGAGTCCTCCCTGCGCAGGCCGGTCAGCCAGGCGGCGTAGGGCTCCAGGGCCCGCTGGAGGGGCTCCACCTTGCGCAGGTGGCAGCAGATGCCGGGGTCGCGCCCGTGCAGGCGCGGGCCCAGGACCAGGTCCTGTTCGGCCACCGTGCGGGTGGGCTCGACGTTGATGAGGTTGATGTCGTACACGGAGGCCACGGCGTCACGCGTGCCGATGGTCTCGGGGAAGTGGTAGCCGGTGTCGAGGAAGATGACGTCGATCCCCGGCGCCGCTTTGGAGACCAGGTCGACCATGAGCGCGTCGGCCATGGAGGAGGTCATGCACAGCTGGTCGCCGAAGGTCTCGGCGGCCCAGGAGACGATCTCCGGGGCGGAGGCCTCCTCCAGCTCGCGCGCGGCCCGCTCTGCGAGCTCGGGACCGCCCAGGGGAGTGATGGTGGTGGAGTTCATCTGAATCCTTCCGAGGAAACTCTGGTCTTCAGGCCAGGGAGGAATCGGACTCCTGCGGAGCAGGACGGGAAACGGCGATTCGCCCCCAGAGCGGACCGCCGCCCACCACAATCGCCAAACCCGCGAACCAACGCTGGAGCCGGTGCTAGCCTGACCTGCGTCGGCTCGGACGAGAACCAAGTCCGGGTCGGCCTACCGCCGGGCTGGCGGAAAGTGATGTCGGGCCCCCGCTGTGTGATCCTGGCGAAGCCCACACAGTAGGGGCGGGAGCTGGTGTAAGACCGATGGGCGGTACCCCGTCCTCCGCCGTTAGTTCGGGTCGGCAACCGGCTACGAAGCAGAAAGCTCAACCCGCGAGGGAAGAATCTTCCTGCTTCAGCTGGGAGAGAAGTCAAGAGTTCCCTTCCGTCGGTCTGGAGGGGGCGCCCCCCGCGGAGAAGGACGCGGAGCGCAACCCGACGTACTTGACCCGAAACACCCGGGCACAGGACAGGCAGGCCCAGGGGTAGCCCTCTCCCTTGACGGCGGCGCCCTCCTCCGGCACGAGGTCCTCGTCGCCGCAGTAGGGGCAGTAGTGGGGCGCGGCCCTCTCGGACATGGCGCACCTCTTCCTCTCGCTCGGGTCTGTCAGGTCGTTTCGCGGCCGTGGGCCGGGCCGGTCCGTACGCGGACCGGCCCGGTGCCGCGGCCGGGGGCGGCCGCGGCGGCCCCGACCGCACGGACGAACTACTTCAGGTCGGCGTCCTCGGCCCGGCCGACCCAGGAGGCGAACGACTCGCCGTCCTCCTTCTGGTCCTGGAACCGGCGCACCACCCGCTCGACGTAGTCGGGCAGTTCGTCGGCGGTGGCCTTCAGCCCGCGGATCTTCTTGCCGAAGGACTGGGTCAGCCCCATACCGCCGCCCAGGTGGATCTGGTAGCCCTCCACCTGCTCGCCCTCGGAGTTCATGACGAGCTGGCCCTTGAGGCCGATGTCGGCGACCTGGATGCGCGCGCACGAGTTCGGGCAGCCGTTGACGTTGATGGTCAGCGGCTCGTCGAAGTCGGGCAGCCGCTTCTCCAGCTCGTCGATCAGGGAGGCCGCGCGGTCCTTGGTCTCCACGATCGCCAGCTTGCAGAACTCGATGCCGGTGCAGGCCATCGTCTGGCGGCGGAACACGCTCGGGTTGACCTGGAGCCCCTCCGCCTCCAGGGCGGAGGTGATCGAGGCGATCCGGTCCTCCGCCACGTCCAGGATGACCAGCTTCTGGTCGGCGGTGGTGCGGACGCGGTCCGAACCGTGCTCCTCGGCGATGTCGGCGACGCGCAGCAGCGCGTTGCCCGACACCCGGCCCACCTTGGGCGCGAAGCCCACGTAGAACTTCCCGTCCTTCTGGCGGTGCACGCCCACGTGGTCGCGGCGCAGGCCCGAGTCCAGTTCGAGGGCGGGGCCGTCGGGCAGGGCGTAGCCCAGGTACTCCTTCTCCAGGACGTCACGGAACTTCTCCGCGCCCCAGTCCTTGATGAGGAACTTGATCCGGGCGCGGGTGCGCAGGCGCCGGTAGCCGTAGTCGCGGAAGATCCCGCAGACCCCGGCCCACACCTCGCTCACCTGGTCCGGGCGCACGAACGCGCCCAGGCGCTGGGCGAACATCGGGTTGGTGGACAGGCCGCCGCCGACGAACAGGTCGTAGCCCGCCTCGCCCGCCTCGTCGCGCACGCCCGCGAACGCCACGTCGTTGATCTCGTGGTTGACGCAGTGCACCGTGCACCCCGACACCGAGGTCTTGAACTTGCGCGGCAGGTTGGAGTACAGCTCGCTGCCGATGTGGTCCTCGTAGATCTCGCGGATCGCGGGACCGGCGTCGATGACCTCCTCCTCGGCGATCCCGGCCAGCGGACAGCCCAGGATGACACGCGGGGTGTCGCCGCAGGCCTCTGTGGTGGACAGGCCCACCGACTCCAGCTTCTCCCAGATCGCCGGGACGTCCTCCACCCGGATCCAGTGGTACTGGACGTTCTGGCGGTCGGTGATGTCGGCGGTGTCGCGCCCGTAGTCGCGGGAGATCTCACCGACCGCGCGCAGCTGCGCGACCGTCAGCTGCCCCCCGTCGATGCGCACCCGCAGCATGAAGTAGCGGTCGTCGAGCTCCTCGGGTTCCAGGACGGCCGTCTTGCCGCCGTCGATGCCCGGGGCGCGCTGGGTGTACAGACCGAACCAGCGGAACCGTCCGCGCAGGTCGGCGGGGTCGATCGAGTCGAACCCGCCCTTGGAGTAGATGTTGATGATCCGATCGCGGACGTTGAGCCCGTCGTCGTTCTTCTTGTTCTCCTCGTTCTTGTTCAACGGCTCGTGGTAGCCGAGGGCCCACTGGCCCTCGCCACGGCGGCGCGGCTTGGCCGCGGTCGCTGTCCTGCCGGGCTGCGCGGAAGAGGGAGGCATCGCGGGTGTCTCCGATGAGGTGTCGCGGGGTGCTCACAGCCCCGGCGCCCGCACCGCATGCCCGCGTCGCCGCACATCGTCGTGCTGGCGATCGGGTGGGATCCGCGTGTGGGATAAGGAGAAGAGGCAGGACGCCGGTGCCGCGCGCACCCCTGGGGTGCGTCAAAGGGCGGTGAGGTTAACCGACGCTGCAACAGATGGCGCTGCCGACCCGCAGGAAGTCCACGTGGCGGCGCACGTAGAGCATGGGGTCCAGGGCAGCGATCATGTAATGAGAATGTCACGGGCGTCGACGCTTTGTCCAGACGGGGTCTGACCGCCCCTGAGTGAGTCACGTCACTCGCCCCGTGCGCCCGTGGCGCGGGGCGGTCTGCCGGGACCGCTAACGTTTCCTCCGTGGTGGGTTTCTGGGAGCGGCTGTGGTACGCCGTGGACGGGTGGCTGAGACGCCATGCCCGCCTGCGCAACGGGACGCTCCTCGTCCTGCGCACGGTCCGGGCCTTCGCCCGAGACCGGGTCGTCGGGTTGGCCGCCGAGTCGGCCTTCTTCACCCTCATCTCGCTGCCCGCGCTCATGCTGGGCCTCCTGGGCGCCCTGGGCCCGCTGACCGTCGTGCTCGGCGAGGACTTCGTTGAGGAGATCCGGCTGTGGATCCTGGACCTGACCGCGCGGGTGCTGACCCCGGACACGGTGGACAGCGTGGTCGAGCCGCTCGTGGACGACTTCCTCGGGGGAGTACCGGGCGGAGTCCTGTCGGTGACGTTCCTGGTGTCGCTGTGGTCGGGGTCGCGGGCGATGAACGTCTTCATCCGCTCGATCACGATCTCCTACGGCCTGGACGAACTGCGCGGCTGGGTGCGCCAGCGTGTTCTGGCCTTCGTCGCCTACCTGGGCGGGCTGCTGTTCGCCATCCTCCTGCTGCCGGTCCTGGTGGCCGGGCCGGACCTGATCAACCGCCTGCTGCCCATGACCGTGGGGCGGCTCAACCTGTTCTACTGGCCGACCGTCGCACTGCTCGCCATCGCCGCGGTCACCCTGCTCTACGCCCTGAGCGTGCCGGTGCGCACCCCGCTGTGGCGCCACCTGCCGGGGGCGCTGCTGGCCGCCCTGGTGCTGATCCTGGGCTCGGTCGCCCTGCGCGTCTACCTGGACGCCTCCTTCGGACAGGTGACCATCTACGGCTCCCTGGCCGCGCCGATCGCCATCCTGGCCTGGCTGTTCGTGATGGCGATCGCCGTGCTGGTGGGCTCGTCCTTCAACGCCGAGATCGACGCGATGTGGCCCATGCCGCGCACCGCCGCCGCCCGGGCGAAGATCGCCAACCGGGACTTCGAGCGGGCCAACCGGCTCGTCCAGCGCCGGGAGCAGGCGGTCATCGACGCGATCGTGGAGAGCAACGGGCACTGACCGGTTCCGGTCGGCGGCCACACTTCGGTGTCCGAAAAGACCGGAAAGTCCTGTCCCGCCGGTAGTTTTGTTGTGCCGTCGGGCGGGAGGCCGCGATCCCGCCGCACCCGAGCCCGGACGGCGCCGCCCGTGAGAGGCCGTCCCCCATGACCGTTCCCCCACCGGACATCGTTCCCCCGCCGGACGAGGGTGACCGGGACTCCGTGCCCGTCACCGTCGAGACCGTGCTCGGCGGCTCGAAGACCATGTTCTACGCCTCGTTCGGCCTGCCCATACTGATGCTCACGCACACCCTGCGCATGTACCTGAGGAGCGGCAGCGAGATCTACTTCGGGATTTTCGTCATGATGCTGTCGGTCCTGGTCCTGATACCCCTCATATCCCTGCGCTCCCTTCCGGGGATGATCGAACGGCGGCGGCATCCGACCAGGTCGCCGCTGATGGAGATCATCATGCTGAGCATGTTGTGGGCCGCTGGCGTGCTCTTCCTCCTCGTCGGCGTCTGGGACCTCCGCGCCGGGGCCCTTCCGTTGCCGCTGCTGGCGCTCCACCTGGTCGTCCTCGTCCCCCCGGCCCTCGGCACGGAGGCCTTCGTGCACGAACGGCGGTGGCGGTCGTGAGGGCGTCCTTCCTGCTGCTCCAGGAGGCGACACTCGGCCTGACAGCGTGTGCTCTGATCGCCGGATGGGTCGGGATCACCGGCAATCCCGTTCCGGTGGCCGCCGGGATCTTCCTCGCGCTCCTGCTGTTCTTCCCGGTCGCGCTTGTGGCGGATGCCAATCCGGAACTGACCTCCGGCGAGCTCCACCGGGTGGAGAACTCCCGGCACCTTTTCCGTATGACGCGTCTGTGGTGGTTCGTGGTCGCCTTCCACGCGCTGTTCGCGCTGTTCTCGGTCGCCTCCAACACCGCGTGGACACTGGTACCGCTGCTCCTGGTCTCCTTCGCCGCCTTCGCGCTCTCCCTCGTCGTACGAAGGCGTGAGCGACGGGAACTGCGCGAGGCGCGCGCCCAGACCGAACTCACCGGCCCCAAGGTCATCGGTATCCGGAGCCCCGAGCAGGTGCCGCCGGGCTGGAGTCGGGTGCTGGTCCACCGGATCGACCGCGGGGTGTTCGACATGCTCGTCGACTACCGGATCCTCGTGGACGGCGACCGGGTCGGCACGCTCGGCCCCGGCCAGACCCTCGTGCTCGGCCTTCCGCCGGGGCCGCACAGCGTCCAGGGCAGCCTCGGCAGACTCACCAACGTCCCCGTCCCCTTCACGGCGGAACCCGACGCCGCAGTCCACTTCACGGTCGAACCGGCCAGTCCGAACCGCCGTGCCAACGCCGACCGGCGTTCGCGCCCCAGCGAGTACTTCCGCCTCGTCCGAGTCCCGCCCTGGTGAGTCGTTGACCTGCTACGCGTGTGGCCGGTGGGAACCAGGTGGCCAGATCCGGCCATTTTCGGTGTGAACTAAATATCTTCCCCAGGTGTCCACTCCATGGTGATGGCGGTGCCCACAGCACTAGCCACATCCCATGTTCGGATAATTCTCCAGGTCACGGAGGGGAGGGCGGGACAACTGCCTTAGGTACGCCGGGCCGTGCGCGCCGCGTTGACGCATGGCCGGAATAGGCGAGACGAGCGACGATCAGTATGATCTCGTGCAGCACTGACTACGCGTGCGTCGGCACCACCTCCAGGTAGTCCCAGGCCGCGAACCACCGTCATCGCTGACCTAGGTCCCCGTACCCCCGTACACGAACAGGTCCACGTTCCCCATGCCTTCGGAGGCACCATGAGCCGGGAGTCCCACCCGGGGCAGTCCCGGCCCACCGCCGTCATCGTCATCGCGCCCGACGAACGCAGCGCCGAGATCCTCGTCGAGGGGCACCGCCAGGTCGTCACGGGTCAGGCGCCCAAGGAGACGCGGCGCGCCGCGCTGGACGTCGCCACCGGCTACGCCGCCAGAATCGGTCAGCCAGTCCTCATCGACGCCCGCGACGCCAACGGCTACTGGCGCCTGGTCGCCACGCCCACGGGCGTGGTGCAGGCAGCCGACCAGGTCGTGCCCGGCCGCGAGCCGACGCCGCCGCCTCCTCCTCCCGCTCCGGTCGGTCCTCCCGCCAGCGGTCCCGAGACCGGCGCCCAGCCTGGGACCAAGGCCAAGGCCAAGACGAAGAAGAGGGGCGGCCGGACCCTCGTCATCGTGGGCGCCGCCGTGCTCGCCCTGGTGCTGCTCGCCGGTGCGGGCGCCGCCGCCTGGCGCTTCCTGCCCGGCCTCGGCGGGGGCCCCGGGGGCGATGTCGCCGCCGACGTGACCACCCTCAACCACCCCGCGCCGCCCCACTTCTCCACGACCGTCGACTTCAGCGCGCGGATCGCCCCGGGCAGCCAGCCGGGCGTCAGCCGCCAGGGCGACCTGCTCGCCTACGTCGACCCCGAGCAGCGACTCAACCTGCTCGACGCCGACGGCGAGAGCCTGTGGTCGGTCGACCTGCCCGTGGAGTCCGGCGAGGCCCTCGGCGAACTCCGGTTCGTGGAGTACGGCGGCGAGGGCGCCGTGGTCATGGAGACCGCCGGAACCCTGTGGTTCTGGCCCGTCGCGGGCGGCGAACCCACCGGCGTGGACCTCCCCGAGAACGCCTCCGTGCAGTACGTGGGCGGCTCCGTGCTCGTGCGCACCGAAAGTGAGGCCTTCGTCCCGGTCGGCGCGGAGCTTGAGCCGGTCCTGGTTCCTGAGGGCTCCGCGCCCATGCTGGCCGACGGGGAGAACGTCCTCGCCGCCGTCGTCAACGGTCCCTGGACCTGGGTCAGCCCCGACGACAACCCCGTGCAGGTCACCGCCCAGCGGCCGGACGACGCTGGCGAGATGGAGGCCGTGCTCACCGCCCTGCGCGAGTACGTCATCATCCGCTGGGAGCCTCTCCGTGGCGAGGGCGCTGTCCTGGCCTTCCACGACACCCAGGACGGCAGCGTCGTCGGCAGCGCCCAGATCGACCCCGCCGACCTGGAGGACGTGCGCCACCGTTCGGAGGCCGTCGGCCCCCGCGTGGTCGCCTACGGGCCCGCGGTGATGAACCCCGAGAACGGCCGGACCGCCGTGGTCCCCGGCCTCAAGCCCCAGATCGCGGTGGGCTCCCTCGTCTTCGGTCAGATCGACGACGCCCCGGTGGCCGTCGACGCCGAGGGCAGGGTCGAGGAGGCCGCGGCGGAGTCCGTCCCGCCCATCGGCCTGCTCGGTGAGCGGGCCGTCGTGGTCCACGAGGACCACCTCTATGCCATCCCCTCTGAATAGATCAGTACACGAGAAGAGAAAGGAGTGGGATGACCCCCAAGAAGCGTGTTTTCACCGTGACCGCGGCTGGCCTGTTCATGGCCGGTTTCTCCGCGGGGCCGGCGTTCGCTGACACCCTGGACGCGACCGCGCTCGAGGCTGCCCCCCAGGCCGCCGAGAACACGGTCGTCGACCTTCCGCTCGAGGAAGTGGTCCACACCACCGCTGAGATCCTCCCGCTGGATCTCCCCGGTGACGGTGACGACGGCGGCGACCCCGGTCCCGGCCCCGTGGACCCCGGCCCCGTGGACCCCGGCCCCGTGGACCCCGGCCCCGTGGACCCGGGCCCGGGTGACGGTGGTGGTGACGACGGCGGCGACCCCGGCCCCGGTGACCCGGGTGACGGTGGCGGTGACGACGGCGGCGACCCCGGTGACGGCGGTGGCGACGACGGTAACCCCCCCGGTGACGGCGGCGGCGACCCCGGTGACGGCGGCGGTGACCCCGGTGACGGTGGCGGTGACGACGGCGGCGGTGACCCCGGTGACGGTGGCGGTGACGACGGCGGCGGTGACCCCGGTGACGGTGGCGGTGACGACGGCGGCGGTGACCCCGGTGACGGTGGCGGTGACGACGGCGGTGGCGACCCCGGTGACGGTGGTGGCGACGACGGCGGCACGCCCCCTGGTGACGGCGACGGCGGCGGCGACCCCGGCGACGGCGACGAGATCCAGGCCCCCGGTACCACCGCCCCCGGTGGTTCCGCCCCCGAGGCCGCCGCTCCGGTGAGCGAGGGCAACGGCGACGGCGACGACGACGGTGACGAGACCCTCGCCACCACCGGCGTCGACATGCAGGGCTTCGTGCTCGGCGGCGCCGTGGTGACGGGCATCGGCGCTCTGGCCCTGTGGGCCGGGGCCCGCCGTCCGGCTCCGATCGCCTAACGGCATCACCCCGCCGCACGGCCTCTGTGGCCGCGCGGCAACGAGGGCCCCCGACCCGACGGTCGGGGGCCCTTCACGTGCGCGGGGAGGAAACCGCGCCGCCCCGGCGGGGACTGTCCCGGCGGGGCGGCGTCGCGGTCCTCAGGCCCTCACGTGCGCGGACGCAGGGCGAAGGCGAGCAGGAAGGCGCCCACGCCCGCCCCCGCGATCACCCACAGCGCGTTCCCCAGGCTGGAGGAGTCGGCGAGGAAGCCCACCAGCGGGGGGAAGGCCAGGAAGCCCGCGCGGCCCAGCCACCCGACGACGGTGATCCCGTCCCCGGTGCGCACGCCCGGCACGTTCCCCGCCGCCGCCAGGGTCAGCGGGAAGAGCGTGGACACGCCCAGCCCCATCACCCCGAAGCCGATGACCGTGGCCACCGGGTGCGGTACCAGCAGGGCGAACGCGATTCCGCCGCCCGCCAGGAGCCCGCACGCGCGTCCCACGGCGGCCGCGCCGAACCGGTCGGTCACCCGGTCGCCGGCCAGCCGACCCAGCGTCATCATCGCCTGGCAGGCCACGAACGGCATCGCCGCCAGGAACAGCGACGCCTCCAGTTCCGAGGTCATGTACACCGCGCCCCAGGAGGCGGCGGAGTCCTCGATGCCGCCGGCGAACATCAGCAGCACGCTGAGCCCCACCAGGAGCAGCACGGCCCGTCCGGGCACGCGCAGGCGCCGCCCGCTCCCCGCGTCGGTGCCGTCCTCGCGCTCGCTGCTCTCCGGGCCGGGCAGCAGCATCCGGCTCACCGCCAGGTTCACGCACAGCAGCAGCGCGGCCACTCCGCCCAGGTGCCACAGGATGGGCACTCCGGTACCGGCCATGGCTGCGCCCAGAAGGCCTCCGGCCACCGCGGCCAGGCTCCACAGCGCGTGGAAGGTGTTGATGATGCTGCGTCTGTAGCGCCGCTGGACGCGCAGCCCGTGTGAGTTCTGCGCCGAGTCGGTCCAGGCGTCCGCGCTGCCCAGCACGAACAGCGCCGCCGCCAACATCCACCAGTTCTGCGCCAGCGCGATGAATGGGAGCGCTCCCAAAGAGATGAGGCTGGTTCCCACCGCCGTCCGGCCGCTGCCGAACCAGTGGATCAGCGGGCCCGCCAGCATTCCGGTCAGGATCGCGCCTGTCGGCATCGCCGCGATCGCCAGACCCAGTTCCGCGTTGCTCAACCCCAGCTGGGACTTGAGCACCGGGAGCCACGGAACGGCGTTGGTGTAGGTGAAGCCGTTGACGAAGAAGAGGGTGGAGACCGCGACCCTGGCCCTGCGGGCCTCCGGTGGAGGGGACTCGGTTCTGGTCTGGACGTTCACGGCGGCTCCCAGGACGGCTTTCGGTGCGTGCAGATGTTATCGAGTCCGGTCATCGGATGGCAGGTCTTCTCGGTGGCCCCGAACGGGCGGGCGGACCTGTTCCATCGCCCGTGCGGAGGGTCGCCGTCGCGGAGCCGTCGTCCACGGTGGTACCGGCACGGCGGGTCCGGCCGGGCCCTTCTTGCCTTCGGCTGGAAGAGGAAGTCAAATAGAGGTCCTGCTCCGTCACCGGGCAGGCCCCTGACCGCCCTCGACAGGACCCGCCCCGATCCGACCGGACCTCCGAACGCCACCACCTCCGCCCGTCACCGCCCCGCCCCGCTCGGACCCTCGTCCGCCACCGTCTCCAGGGCCCAGGCCCGAGGCCCCGCCCGGCGGCCCGCTCCCGCGCAGGGCGTCCCAGCCCGCTGTCCGCCGTCTCCCCACGCCGGGAACCGTGTCCGCACGGCCCGGACGGAACCGGAAGAGCCCATGATCAACACGAGCGCGCTGCGAGAGAAGCCCACACTCACCGGGAAGAGCGTACGTCTGGCGCCCCTGGCGGCCGAGCACACCGACGCCTACTTCGCCGCCAGCCTCGACGAGGAGGTCCGCAGACTCACCGGCACCCACCGCCGCATCACCTACGCGCAGGCCAGGGAGTGGTGCGAGAGCCGGGCCGGTCGCACCGACCGCCTGGACCTGGCCATCACCGCGCCCAAGGACGGGCGCTACCTGGGCGAGCTGTCGGTCTACGCCGTCGCGCCCGAGAACGAGAGCGCCGGGTACCGCATCGCCCTGTCCGCGATCGAGTTCACCGGCCAGGGCCTGGGGAGGGAGGCCACCCAGCTCGTGCTGGAGTACGCCTTCGAGCGCATCGGCCTGCACCGCGTCTGGCTGTACGTCTACGCCTTCAACATGAGGGCGATCGCCGTCTACCGCTCCTGCGGCTTCGCCGTGGAGGGACGGCTGCGCGACTCCCTGCTGTGGGAGGGGCGCCGCCACGACGCCCTGCTGATGGCCGTGTTCAGGAACGGCTTCCGCCGCACCTGAGGGACGGGTTTTGCTCGGGTTCGGGGTTGGAACCGCCGTGTCGGGGGGTATCTCGGTACCACTTTCCAGCGGCTCATCCACACAGCCGAGAGGAGCGGTACCGGGGCCCGGGCCCCGGCGCCGGTGAGGACATGAACCCAGTACCCGTTTCACTGCCCTTCGCCAACCGGTCGGAGGCGGGACGCCGACTCGCGGAGCGGGTGCGCCCCTTCGCGGTCAACGATCCGCTCGTGCTGGCCCTGCCCCGCGGCGGCGTGCCGGTGGGCGCGGAACTCGCCCTGCGGCTCGACGCCGACTTCGACGTGCTCATGGTCCGCAAGATCGGCCTGCCGGGACACCCCGAGACGGGGGTCGGCGCCATCGCCGAGGACGGGCACGTCATCTACGACGACCGCGCCCTGGCCCGGCTGCACGTGCCCCGCCAGGCCCTGTCCGACACCGTCGCCGCCGAACGCGACGAACTCGACCGCAGGCGCCGCGTCTACCGGGGCGATCGCCCGTCCCCGCGCATCGCCGGGCGCGACTGCGTGGTCGTGGACGACGGCGTCGCCACCGGGGGCACCGCCCGCGCCGCGCTGCGCATGGTCCGCCAGGCCGGGCCCGCGCGGGTGGTCCTGGCCGTGCCCGTCGCCTCGCCGGAGGCGGTCGCCCTGCTGCGCGACGAGGCCGACGCCCTGGTGGTGCTCGGCGCGCCGGACAACTTCCGCGCGGTGGGGGAGTGGTACCGCGACTTCGGCCAGCTCTCCGACGACCACGTCACCGCCATCCTCGCCGAGAACGCGCACACGCGGCCGCGGCCGGGCGGAACGCGGAGCGTGCGGGTGCCCGCGGGGCGGGTCCAGCTCGACGGCGACCTCACCGTGCCCGCCGCGATGCGCGGCGCGGTGGTGATGGCCGCGGGGGAGGGACGCGCGGACGAGCGGTGGCGGTCGGTCGCCTCCGTCCTGCAACAGGCCGGGTACGCCACCCTGCTCATGGATCTACTGACCGAGCAGGAACGCTCCCTCGACGCCCCCGAAGCCGCCTCCGACACCGGCGCCGACGTGCTCGGCGGGCGATTGGGCGCCGCGGTCACCTGGTTGCGCCGGGCCGAGGACACCGCCGACGAGCCCCTGGGCGTGCTGGCCTCGGGCGACGCCGCGGCGTCAGCCCTGGTCGCCGCGGCCCGGCACCCGCGGGACGTGGCCGCGGTGGTGGCGCACGGAGGGCGGATCGACGTGGCCGAGGCGAGCCTGCCGGACGTGCGGGCGTCGGTCCTGGTGCTGCTGGAGGGAGACGACTCCTTCCTGCGCGAGCTCGGCGAGTGGACGCGCGCCCGGATAGGCGGTTCCACGGACCTGCGGGTGGTGTCGGGAGCCGAACGGCTGCTCCGGGACTCCCGCGAGTGGCGCCGTGTGGCGGCGGAGGCCCTGGACTGGTTCGACCGGCACCTGGACGCGGGCCCGCGGTGAGACGCCGACGGACCGGGCGCGGTCGCCCCGTCCACCGCTGCGGAGACCTTCACCGGGCACGGGAGAAGTCCGGGCATGAGAAAACCCGCGGCGCCCTCGACGTTGCTCGTCGGGGCGCCGCGGGTTGTTCGGGGGCCGGGGCCACCGGGGGAGATCCGCTTGCCGGGAATCCGGACTATGCGGCGTTCGCGCGACGCATACGGCGACGGCGCTCGGAGGCGCGCTCGTCCTCGTTCAGCCCGCCCCAGGTGCCGTACTTCTCCGGACGCGAGATCGCATAGTCCAGGCAGTCGGTTCGAACCGGGCAGGCCGCACAGATCTCCTTGGCCTTGCGCTCACGGATCTCCCGTTCCGGCTGGCGTTCGCCGTCCGGACCGAAGAAGAGCACAAGGTCCTCGCCCCGGCACGCGGCGGCATCCTGCCACCCCCAGCTCGGGCGGGGGCGCAGCGCGGCCTGCCGACGTACCTGAGACATGCTTGAACCACCTCTACTGAAATCACTAGTAAGCTGTCGGAAAAAGCTTCAGTCACCGAAATTGGTCATGCGGCGCGAGTCACCCCGCACGACGCAAACGCCGAGCGGTGCGAGTGATGTTCCCCGGTGTGGCTGAGACCACGAGAAGCACAGGTACTGCGGCACCGATCCGCCGATGGGCGGAGTGCTCTCACGCGAACGGCTGCGGAGGCGGTGACAGCCTCCGTCCGAGCCGGTACGTAATCATGCCATCCCTCATCCCGATCATGCACGGGGGGTAGGGAAATTACTCGCACAACCGTTACCGAAACCAGATGACAACTGACCGGTGTGCGGTCTTTTGTCTGAGTTTGTTGCACATCGCAAGATCTGGGGCCTTGCGAAGGACTCAGCACATCGTATGGTGCGATGTCCCTCCTGCCTAGGGGGTCCTCCTGATGTGCGGATCACATTGCGGTCTGTACGGAGCTCCGAGTTCGGGCCTGACCGTATGTCCTCACCCTCCGTCGACGCCGGTGGAGAGGGTTATGGCCTCTCCCGCGCGCGCTTCCGGGCGCCCTCCACCGCGTCCCGCGACCGCTCCCCGCCGGTCCGAATCCCCTCGCGACACGCCGTCCGGCGGCGCTTCCGTCAACCCCCTCCCGCATGCCTGAAGGCTGCCCCTAGGGGAAGTACCAGGGTGGGGCGTCCGAACGGGTCGTGGTGCGCGGGCGTCCCAGACGGTAGAAACAACGGACGCGGCCGCTTCCCGGCCGCACACCCCCGTACGCGGGACACCAACACAAGGGAGGACGAGAACACCGTGGGCCTCTTGCGGTTCATCCTGAACGTCATCTGGATCTTCGTCGCGGGATTCTGGCTGGCCGTCGGTTACGTCTTCGCGGGCATCATCTGCTGCGTCCTCATCGTCACGATCCCCTTCGGTATCGCCTCGTTCCGCATGGCCAGGTACGCGATCTGGCCCTTCGGGCGCGACCTGGTCCGCAGGCCCGGCGCGGGCGGGGGCAGTACCTTCCTCAACGTCATCTGGGTGATCGTCGCCGGTTGGTGGCTGACCCTCGGCCACATCGCCACCGCGATCGGCCTCGCCGTCACTATCATCGGAATCCCCATGGCCTGGGCCTCGCTGAAGATGATCCCCGTCGCCCTCGCGCCCTTCGGCAACGAGATCGTCGAGAGCGGCCACCCGCGGGAACCCTGGCAGTTCTGACAGCGTTGACCTCCCACCGGGCCCGTGGGAGACACGGGCCCCACTCGTTCGTCTCCCGCGAGATCACCCCCATGCGGCCGTCGGTACCCCGACCTCCACCGCGCAACGTCCAGAGAATGGAGTCCATGTGCAAGCCCAGCGGCCGGGAGTGTGGGCGCTCCTGAACAAGTGGCTCTCCGCCCGCAGAGCCCGCGCCGAGCGCCTCGCCAGGCTGGAGGCGGAGAACGACCGCGGCGCCGAACCCCAGGTCGCGGACGAGGACTCCCACGAACAGCAGGGCGGCCCGGACAACCTGCTGCGCTCCATCAGCGACGTGGCCTGGCGGGTGCTGATCATCGGCGTGGTGGCGGGCCTGCTCGTCTACGTGCTCGTCTACCTGTCGGTCGTCACGCTGCCGGTGATCCTGGCGGTGTTCATCACCGCCCTGCTCATGCCGATCGCCAACGGACTGCGCCGCAGGGGACTGGGCCGGGGACTGTCGACCACGATCGCCCTGCTGGTCGGGCTCATCATCTTCGGCGGCGTGATCTCGCTGATCGTCACACCCGCCATCCAGGGCTTCAGCCCGCTGGTGGACAGCGTCACCAGTGCGGTCGGCGAGCTCCAGAACATCCAGTTGCCCTTCGTCGACCCGGCCCTGTACACCGACCTGATCGACGACGCCTGGGTGCAGATCCAGGGCATGATCACCCAGAACCAGGACCAGCTGCTCAGCGGGGCCTGGACCGCCACCTCGGCGGTGATCTCGGTCCTGGTCGGCATCGTCCTCATCATCGCCCTGACCGTGTACTTCGTGCACTCGGGCGACCAGCTCATGGACTGGCTGGTCACCCTGCTGCCCGCACGCTCACGCCCGGGCATGCGCCACGCGGGCGAGGTCGCCTACGGGGTCATGGGCCGCTACGTGCGCGGTGTGGCGGCGGTCGGCTTCTTCGACGCCGTCGGCATCGGCATCGTCCTGGTCATCGTCCTGGACATCAACCTGGCCATCCCGCTGATCGTGCTGACCTTCGTTGGCGCCTTCCTGCCGATCATCGGCGCCTTCGTCACCGGCCTGCTCGCCGCCCTGGTGGCCTTCGTGACCGAGGGCTGGATCGTTGCGCTGTTCGTGGTCGGCGCCGTGCTCCTGGTACAGCAGCTGGAGAGCAACGTCTTCGCGCCGCGTATCTACGGCGCCTCGCTCGACCTGCCCTCGCCCATCGTGCTCATCGGCATCTCCGTCGGCGCGGTCGTCGGCGGCATCCCCGGCATGTTCCTGTCCACCCCGGTGGTCGCCGTGCTGGCCGCGCTGCTGCGCAACCGCCCGCCCTCCAGCGGTGACGACTCCGACCTGGGGGACGGGGACGGGGACGTGGCCGATGTCAAGGCGGACACCGTCGTGGTCAGGGCCGACCGGGAGGCCGGTCAGGACGGCGCGGGCGGAGCCAGCCCGGTCGACCCCCCCGAGCAGAAGTAGGTGCGGGGCGGCGCCGCTCCGGCCGCGCCGCCCCGGGAATGCCCGGCGTCCCCGACCCGTTGACCGGGTGGGGGCGCCCGCGTTTCCGGTCACATCCCTCGCGCCGCCCCCCACCGGTGCCGTTAGTCTGGGTCGGTAGGCCCGAAGCCACCCCTCCCGCCGCCGCTGTGAGGGAGCACGTCTCCCCGCGGCGCACACGCGTGCCCGGCCGCACAGACCGGCCACACAGACCGGCTGCACAGACCAGCCGCACAGAACCGTCCCACCACCTCGTAGGAAGCCCCACCATGCTGATCGCCACCGACCTCGAACTGCGCGTCGGTCCTCGACTCCTGTTGGAGCCGACCACCTTCCGCGTCGCCGCCGGGGACCGGATCGGACTGGTCGGCCGCAACGGTGCGGGCAAGACCACCATGACCAAGGTGCTGGCGGGCGAGGGCCTGCCCACCGGCGGTACGGTCACCTCCTCCGGCAGCATCGGCTACCTGCCCCAGGACCCGCGCACCGGCGACCTGGACGTGATCGCCAGGGACAGGATCCTGTCGGCGCGCGGCATCGACGAGGCCCTGCGCGGCATGCGCGAGGCCGAGAAGAAGATGGCCAGCACCGACACCAAGACCCGCAACAAGGGCGTGCGCGCCTACTCGCGCTGGGAGGAGCGGCTGCACGTGCTGGGCGGCTACTCCGCCGAGTCCGAGGCCGCCGCCATCTCCTCCAGCCTGGGGCTGCCGGACAAGGTGCTCGACCAGCCGCTGCACACGCTCTCGGGCGGTCAGCGCCGCCGGATCGAGTTGGCGCGCATCCTGTTCAGCGGGGCCGACACCCTGCTCCTGGACGAGCCCACCAACCACCTGGACGCCGACTCCATCACCTGGCTGCGCGACTTCCTCAAGTCCCACCAGGGCGGGCTCATCGTGATCAGCCACGACGCGGACCTGGTCGAGCACGTGGTGAACAAGGTGTTCTACCTCGACGCCAACCGCAGCACCATCGACGTCTACAACATGGGCTGGAAGCTGTACCTGGAGCAGCGCGAGGCCGACGAGCGCCGCCGCAGGCGCGAGCTGGCCAACGCCGAGAAGCAGGCCGACACCCTGCGCAAGCAGGCCGACCGGTTCCGGGCCAAGGCGTCCAAGGCGCGCGCCGCGCAGCAGATGCTCAACCGGGCCGACCGTCTCCTGGACGGCGTGCAGGGCGTGCGCAAGTCCGACAAGGTGGCCAAGCTGCGCTTCCCCGACCCGGCGCCCAGCGGTCGCACGCCGCTCATGGCCGAGGGCCTGTCCAAGTCCTACGGGTCCCTGGAGATCTTCGCCGGGGTGGACCTGGCCATCGACCGGGGCAGCCGCGTGGTGATCCTGGGCCTCAACGGCGCGGGCAAGACCACCCTGCTGCGCCTGCTCGGCGACGTCGAGAAACCCGACACCGGCCGGGTCGTGCCCGGTCACGGACTCAAGCTCGGCTACTACGCCCAGGAGCACGAGACCCTGGACGTGGGCCGGTCCGTGCTGGAGAACATGATGAGCGCGGCCCCGGACCTGCCGGAGGTCGAGGCGCGGCGCACGCTGGGCTCGTTCCTGTTCACCGGCGACGACGTGGACAAGCCCGCGGGAGTGCTCTCCGGCGGTGAGAAGACCCGGCTGGCGCTGGCCACGCTGGTGGTCTCCAGCGCCAACGTGCTGCTGCTGGACGAGCCCACCAACAACCTGGACCTCGCCAGCCGCGAGGAGATCCTGGCGGCGCTGCGCAACTACAAGGGCGCGATCGTGCTCGTCACCCACGACGAGGGCGCGGTCGAGGCCCTCCAGCCCGAACGGGTCATCCTCCTGCCCGACGGCGTGGAGGACGTGTGGAACGCCGAGTTCAAGGACCTCATCACGCTGGCCTGACACCGCCCGCGGCAGACGCGGAACGTGGGGGAGGTGGACGCCCGGCAGGTCCGGGAGGTTCACCTCCCCTCTTTTCGGTCAGTGTTTGCCCCGTGCCGAAAACGGCGTTCTCGGCGGGGCGCCCGCGTGGTGTGGCGGGCCGCGGGCCCGATACCGGATCATGAGGGTGTCCCACGACGGGCGATCCGACGACTCTGAGGAGCGAGCAAGTGAACGACGCGCCGATCAAGCGCCCACGGCTGGCGGGGGAGGACCGCTCCGCGCTCGCCGCCCAGCTCAAGAGCCGCTACGACGCGGGGGAGAGCATCCGCATGCTGGCGGCGGCCACCGGGCGGTCCTACGGTTTCGTCCACCGGCTCCTGAGCGAGGCCGGGGTGGAGCTGCGCGGCCGCGGGGGGCCCACGCGCAAGGCGTGAGACGCCGCGGCCCCGGCCCGCTCGCCGCCCTGTGTTACTGATGGGTAATATCCGGGGTGACACCGAACACGACGGAGGAACCCATGGCACAGGCGACGAACGGGCCCGGACCGGCGCCCACCGAGGAGGAGCTCTCCCGGGCCCGGCTCAGGCTGGCGGTGCGGGGGCCGGTCGCCCGCATCACCATCAGCCGCCCCGACCGCCGCAACGCGATGACCGGGCGCACCTGGACCACGCTGGCCCACATCGGCCAGACCCTCCCCGAAGACGTCCGAATCGTCGTCATCGACGGGGACGGCGACATCTTCTCCGCCGGGATCGACCTCGGCATGTTCAGCCCCGAGGGCGTCGACGGCGAGCGCTCCATGGTCGCGGGTCTGGCCGACGGCACCGCCTCCGACGCCGAGGTCCGGGACTACATCGCCGGTCTGCAGGAGGGCTTCCTCTGGCTGCGCCGCCCCGACCTGGTCACCGTCGCCGCCGTGCGCGGTCACGCCATCGGCGCGGGATTCCAGCTGGCCCTGTCCTGTGACCTGCGCATCCTGGCCGACGACGCCCAGCTGTGCATGAAGGAGCCCGCCCTGGGGCTGGTCCCCGACCTCACCGGCACCAAGCCCCTGGTCGACATCGTCGGCGTCAACCGCGCCGTCGAGATCTGCCTGACCGCCCGCCGCGTGGGCGCCCAGGAGGCGCGCGACCTGGGCCTGGCCGAGCTCGTGGTCCCCGCCGCTGAGCTCTCCGGGGCCGTGGACGACGTCGTGGCCGCCCTGCTCGCCACCGACCGCGCGGCCGCCACCGCCACCAAGGCCCTGCTCCAGCAGGCCGCGGGCAACACCCTCCAGCAGCAGGCCGAGGCCGAGCGCGCGGCGCAGGCCGCCCGGCTCGCCGCCCTGGCCCGCGCCACGGCCGACGGCGCCCGCTAGCGGGCCGACCGGAAGGGTTCTGACCTGCGGCGATCTTGTACTTATAGCGAGGTTCGGCGCTCCAGGCTCGCTACAAGTACAAGGTCACGGCGAAGGGGGTGGGTCGGATACCCAGCGGTTCCGCGAAGATGTGGACGGGAGGGGGAGACCCTTGTCACCGGTCGAAAACCCCCACCCCGTCCCCGTCGTGAGGCGATCTCTAGTAGTCTTCTACGAGCGGTCGTGACATGCCGCGCGCATCCGAGCGCGCCGAGGCCGCGCAAGACGCGGAGAGCGTGCCGACCCGGTCGGCGCCACTCTTGACCCGAAGAGTCGCTCGTCCCCCCACACCAGTGAGGATCTCACGAGCTCAGGAGCCCCACACACATGCAGGGGCCCGCTTCCGCGTGTGATCAGGCGCGTTTGTGTGATTTCTTCGCTGGGTCGGTCATGGCCGTGTGAAGCCTTCCTCGAAACGCCGCCAAACGATGAGGAAGGTACACGTCACTTGACGACGGACACTGCCGTAACGCCTGCCTTCGACAGCCTGGGCCTGCCCCAGGACATCGTCGATGAGCTGGCCAAGAACGGTGTGACCACCCCGTTCCCGATCCAGGCCGCCACCATCCCCGACGCCATCGAGGGCCGCGACGTCCTCGGCTGCGGCCGCACCGGATCGGGTAAGACCCTGGCCTTCGGCCTGCCGGTCCTGATGCGCGCCGCCGAGCGCCGCGCCGCCGCCAACCGGCCCCGGGCCCTGATCCTGGTGCCCACCCGCGAACTGGCCCACCAGGTCCGCGACGCCCTGCGCACCTACGCCCGCATCGTGGGCGTGCGCGTGGGCGACGTCGTCGGCGGCAGCTCCTACACCCGCCAGATCAACGAGCTGCGCCGCGGCGTCGAGGTCCTGGTCGCCACCCCGGGCCGTCTGTCCGACCTGATCGACCAGGGCGCCTGCGACCTGGGCGACGTCGAGGTCTCGGTACTGGACGAGGCCGACCAGATGTGCGACATGGGCTTCATGCCGCAGGTCAGCGAGCTCCTGGACCAGGTCCGCCCCGACGGCCAGACCCTGCTGTTCTCGGCCACGCTCGACGGCGACGTCGACAAGCTGGTCCGCAAGTACATGAACGACCCGCGCACCCACTCCGTGGACCCGCCGGTCTCGCAGGTCACCGCGATGGAGCACCACCTGCTCAAGGTGCTGCCCCGCGACAAGAACACGATCGTCACCCAGATCGCCGCGCGCGAGGGACGCACGATCCTGTTCGTGCGCAGCAAGTACCGGGCCGACACCATCAGCGAGCAGCTGGCCCAGGCCGGTGTTCCCTGCGCCTCGCTGCACGGCGGCAAGACCCAGAGCGTGCGCACCCGCACCCTGGCCAAGTTCCGTGAGGGCCGCATCCAGGCCCTGGTCGCCACCGACGTCGCCGCCCGCGGCATCCACGTCGACGGCATCGACATGGTGGTCAACGTCGACCTGCCCACCGGCCACAAGGACTACCTGCACCGCGGCGGCCGCACCGCCCGCGCGGGTGCCTCCGGCCTGGTGGTCTCCCTGGTGGCGCCCAACCAGCGCCGCATGGCCCGCCGCCTGCTCAGCGACGCCGGTGTCGAGGCCAAGCAGCACCTGGTTAACCCCGGCGACGAGCTGCTCAGCGAGGTGACCGGAGCCAAGGAGCCCTCCTGGGAGCCGTGGATCGAGCCGCCGGAGCCCGTGCGCGAGCGCCGTGGCCGCGGCGGCCCCCGTCGGGGCGGCCCCCGCGGCGGCGGTGGCGGCGGCTACCGGGGTGGCGGCGGCTACCGCGGCGGCGGTGGCGGCGGCTACCGGGGCGACCGTCCCGGTGGTGAGCGCCGTGACTACGCCCCGCGCGGCGAGGGCGGCTACCGAGGCGGCGAACGCCGCGGGGACGACAGCCGCGGCGGCTACCGGGGCGACCGTCCCGGTGGTGAGCGCCGTGACTACGCCCCGCGCGGCGAGGGCGGCTACCGCGGCGGCGAGCGCCGCGGCGGCGGTGGCGGCTACCGAGGCGGCGGCGACAACCGCGGCGGCTACCGCGGCGACCGTCGCGGCCCGCGCCGCGAGGAGCGCTTCGACTCCGCTCCGCAGTACTGATCCCGTAACCGCTCCCGCGCTTGGGGCGGTACCGGTACAGACCCGGGGGGGGGGGGGGGGGGGGGGGGGGGGGGGGGGGGGGGGGGGGGGGGGGGGGG